>CAYWAR010000203.1:0-2069 GCA_964455765.1 uncultured Elusimicrobia bacterium | reverse complement strand
TCAGCCCCCCGATGAGGAAGTTCAGGATCATGGCCAGCGCCCACAGCATGGGGGAGTCCAGGCGCATCTTGGCGCGCCAGAGCGTGCCCAGGGCCGCGAGGAACACGACGCCGGTCGGTATCGAGATCAATTCCGTGTTGACCATGAAGGGCAGCTTCAAGAGCATCCACATCCCCGAGGTGAACATGTGGTGGGCCCACACGACGAAGCTCAGCGCCGTGATGGCCAAAAACGCCCCGGCGGCCAGCCGGTAGGCGAAGAGCGGCTTGCGGCAGAACACCGGCAGTATCTCCAGGACGGCGCCGAAGGCGGGGAGGATCATGATGTAGACGGCGGGGTGCGAGTAGAACCAGAAGAGGTGCTGATAGAGCAGGGCGCTCCCCCCCAGGCTCGGGTCGAAGAAGGTCGTGTGCAGGACCCGGTCAAAGGTCACCATGATCAGGGAAGCGGCGACCACCGAGGTGCCTATGAGCTGGATGACGGCGGTGGCGAGGATGGACCAGGAGAAGATGGGCAGGCGGGACCAACCCATCCCCCGGGCGCGCAGGGCGAGCGCGGTGGCGACGAAGTTCACCCCGCTGAAGATGGAGGAGAACCCCACGGTCACGAAGGCGAGAAGGAAGAGCTGCTTGCCCAAGGTCGAGCCCAGGACGGATAGGGGCGCGTAGGCCGTCCAGCCGAAATCGAGGCCGCCGAAGAAGGGCGAGGCCAGGAGGAGCAGGACCGCGGGGGGGAGCAGCCAGAAGCTCAGAGCGTTCATCCGCGGAAAGGCCATGTCCCGCGCGCCCAACTGGAGGGGCACCACGAAATTGCCGATGCCTCCGGCGGTCGCGATCAGCGCGACGACGACCATGCCGATGCCATGGAGGGTCATGATCGTGTAATACTGCTCGCTGCTCAGCCAGCCCATCCCGCTGCGGGAGAGCTCCAAACGCATCGCCAACGCCATGACCCCCGAGAACAGGAATACCCCCAGCGCCGCGGCCGTGTATTGCACGCCCACGGCCTTGTGGTCGGTGTCGAAGGTCAAGTAGCGCAGGGCGCCGCGCCCAGCGGAGGGCTCATGGCCCGCGGCCCAGGAGCGCAAAGCCGCCCAGCCGCCGATAAGGCCGAGGAAGGTCAAAAGCCCCGCCAGATAGGATAAGACGACGGCCCCCTGGTTCCCCAACGGACCCGAAAGCAGGAGGGCGCCCAGCGCGCAGACGGCGGCTCCGGAGACCAGGGCCGCCAGAAGGTTCATGATCGGATTCATCGGGCTCTTCTCCTTAAAACGATTCGTCCGTCAGGCTCTTCTCAAACTGCTCATGCTCGACGACCTCGACGACGGCGTTCATGTCCGTGTGATTGGCCCCGCATATCTGATTGCACAGGAGCGTGTAGCGCCCGGTCTTCGTGGGCGTGAGGATGAACGCGATGACCTTTCCGGGCACGGCGTCCTGCTTGACGCGGAATTCCGGCACCCAGAAGGAGTGGACGACATCCTTGGAGGTCAAGATAATGCGGTGGCGCTTGCCGCGCTCCAGGTAGAGCGCGGACCCGTAGGTGTTTAGGCGAGGGTAATAGAACTCCCAGCTGAAGCGCTCGGCGCGCACCTCCACGTCCATGTCGGCCTCCGGGTCGCTGATGAGGGAGCGAAGTTCCTTGGCGCCCAAGGCCGCCAGCCCCAAAGTCAGCGCGGTGCTGGCGAGCAGCCAGCCCGCCTCGACGAGATAGCCGCGGCTCGCCTCGAAGCGTTCTCCCTGTTCCTCCCGCCGCCCGGCGCGGAAAGCGATGAGACAATAGAGGATGAAGGCGAGGAGGAGCGCATAGATGCCCCCCTCGACGGCGAGAAGGCCGTTCCAGGCCGAGTCCACGTGCGCGGCCTGAGCCGAGGCCGCTTCGGGCATCATCGGGAAGCGCGCCAGAAGGGCGTAGAGACCCGAGAAAAGGAGCCCTCCCGCCGCGAGGATGAAGGGCACGGCCGTTTTATTCCTCATAGACCCGCCTCCAGAACCCGCCGGGCGTCCCTGGCCAGGGCGGCGTTGTCGGGTTCGCTCAAGCCGTCGTAAAATCCCCGGATCCCTCCGTGG
>CAYWAR010000202.1:4828-5247 GCA_964455765.1 uncultured Elusimicrobia bacterium | reverse complement strand
CGATGGCGGCGGCGGCGTGGTCCTGGGTCGAGAAGATGTTGCAGGAGGACCAGCGCACCGAGGCGCCGAGTTCGACGAGCGTCTCGATGAGCACCGCGGTCTCGATGGTCATGTGCAGGCAGCCGGCGATGCGCGCTCCCGAGAGCGGTTTCTGCCCCTTGAATTCCTCGCGCAAGGCCATGAGGCCGGGCATCTCGTCGCGGGCGATGGCGATCTCCCTCTCTCCGAAGGCGGCCAGGGAGATGTCTTTTACTTTGTAATCCATGGTGGCGGTGCTCATGATTCCTCCAAGAAATACCGAAGCTGACCATGCGGGTCAGCTTCGGTATTATAACCTTTATCCCGAAGTCCCGTCAAAATGCGCCGCAGTTTTTCGGGCCGCCGGTAACTGATTGGCTTGGGGAACGGGGGATACTGGG
>CAYWAR010000202.1:0-4818 GCA_964455765.1 uncultured Elusimicrobia bacterium | reverse complement strand
GCCCAATCGTTTCTCCGGATCGCGCGCCAGCAGGGCAAGGTGGCTCACAAGTTCTGGGCTGGGTACATTCTCAGCTGAGCTAATTTTCGAGAGATAGCCATGGGAAAGTCCCAGGAGTGATTCCAGCTAACGCTTGGTGATGGGCGTGTAGGAGGTCTTGCGGGGGCCGATGTAGATCTGGCGGGGCCGCCCGATCTTGTCGGCCACCTCGCGGTTCTCCTTCCACTGCGCGAGCCAGCCCGGGAGCCGTCCCAGGGCGAACATCACGGTCATCATGTTCTCCGGGATGCCGAGGGCCTTGTAGATGATCCCGCTGTAGAAGTCCACGTTGGGGTAGAGCTTCTTCTCGATGAAGTAGGAGTCCTTGAGCGCGGTCTCCTCGAGCTTCATGGCGATGTCGAGCAAGGGGTCGTTGATGCCGAGCTTGGCCAGCAGCTCGTCGCAGGACTTCTTGATGATCTTGGCCCGGGGGTCGAAGTTCTTGTAGACCCGGTGGCCGAAGCCCATGAGGCGGAATCTGCTCGACTTCTCCTTGGCCAGCTCCACGTACTTCTTGACGTTGCCGCCCTCGGATTGGATATGCTTGAGCATCTCGAGCACGGCCTGGTTCGCCCCGCCGTGGAGCGAGCCCCAGAGCGCGGAGATGCCGGCGGAGATGGAGGTGTAGATGTTCGCGAGGCTCGATCCCACCAGGCGCACCGTGGAGGTGCTGCAGTTCTGCTCGTGGTCGGCGTGCAGGATGAAGAGCAGGTCCAGCGCCTTGGCCGCGAGGGGGTGGGGCTCGTAGGGCTCGGTGGGGAGGCCGAACATCATCCACAGGAAGTTGGAGGCGTAGTCGAGCGAGTTCTTGGGGTACATGTGCGGCCGGCCGATGGACTTCTTGTAGGCGTAGGCCGCGATGGTCGGGAGCTTGGCCAGGAGGCGGTGGATGTCGAGGTCCACGCCGGCCTTGTCTCCGGAGTCGGGCTTCTGGTAGAAGGTCGAGAGCGTGTTGACCGCCGAAGAGAGCGTCGCCATGGGGTGTGCGTCGCGCGGGAATCCGTCGTAGAAGCGGATCATGTCCTCGTGGATCATCGAGTGGCGCGAGAGAGAGGTGCGGAAGGCTTCGAGCTCCGGCTTGGCCGGGAGGCGGCCGTAGATGAGCAGGTAGGAGGTCTCGATGAAGTTCGATTTCTCCGCCAGTTCGTCGATCGGGATGCCGCGGTAGCGCAGGATGCCGCGCTCTCCGTCAATGAAAGCGATCGCGCTCCGGCAGGAGCCGGTGTTCACATACCCGGGGTCGAGCGTGATGAGCCCGGTGGAGGCGCGCAGGTTCCCGATGTCGATGGCCCGCTCCCCTTCTGAGCCCTCGACGATCGGAAGCTCATAGCTCTTCCCATCCACCTGCAGTACGGCTTTCGTTCCGGCAGCCGAGGCCGGCGTGGTCGTGGTCATGGCATCCTCTCTCTGCGCGCGGGTCGCGTGGGAATCCCGTCCATCCTTATCAGACAATGCGCCGTTCCTTCCATCCTAGGCGGCGTCAAGGAATTATCCTAGCAAATTCAGCTATAATGTGAGCAAGATGACGCAGCGCATCGATACCCGGCTCTTGGTCCAAAAACACATGGACCAGACCGCCGCCGCGATCGCGGCGGCGGGTTTTTCCCCGTGCCTGGCCTGCGTGCTCAACCGTCCTGCGCCCGAGGACAGCCGGCGCTATCGGGACCTGATACTCAAGGATGCCGCGCGTCTGGGCGCCCGGACCTTGAGCCTGGAGCCGGGTTCGCAGGAGGAGCTCGCCGACGCCGTCTCCGGGCTCAACGCGGACGCCTCCGTGCATGGGATCATGGTGTTCCATCCCCTGGGCCTGCCCGTCCCCGATGAGGAAGTGATGGATTGGGTGGCCCCGGAGAAGGACGTCGAGGGCCTGCACTCGGTCAATCTCGGCTACCTGGTCAAGTATCGGATCTACCTCGATGAGCCGCGCGGGATCAAGTGCGTGGTGCCGGCCACGGCCAAGGCCGTGGTCAAGACGTTGCAATCATTCCCGGAGATGGGGATCGAGGGGGCCTTCTCCGTCATCGTGAACAACTCCCTTCGCGTGGGCAAGCCCCTGGGGCTGATGTTGGAGAACCTGGGCGCGACGGTGGTCAATTGCTATGATAAGACGCGCTCCGCGGATCTGGAAGCGGCCGTGCGCAGGGCGGACATCGTCGTGACCGCGGTCCCGGACCCCGCTTTCCGGCTGGACGCGTCCTGGGTCCGCCCGGGAGCCGCCGTCATCGACGTTTCATACGAGGGGAACTGGGAGGCGGGCGCGATGGAGGGAAGGGCGTCCCTGATCTGTCCCTCCGGGAGCAACGGCATCGGAAGGATGACAAGAGCCATGACATTCGTGAACCTGCTCTACTGCGCGAAACGCGCCGCCGCGGACCAGGCCCCCTCCGGGAGCCGCGGACCCTGGGCCGCGAGGGTCGCATGAGGCCTCCCAAGCTCCGCGTCATGCTGGCCGACGATGAGACCCTCTTCCGCGACGTCATCAAGGACCTGCTCTCCCAGGAGAAGGGCGTGGAAGTCGTGGGCGAGGCCGGCGATGGGGAAGAGGCGGTCCGGCTCGCCAGGGGGCTCAAGCCCGACGTCATCCTCATGGACATCGGCCTGCCCAAGCTCGACGGCATCCACGCGACCGCGTCCATCGCCAAACTCTGCCCCAAGACCAAGATCCTCATGCTCTCCGCCTTCCAGGACGAGCTGCACGTCATGGAGTCGGTGCAGGCCGGAGCATACGGCTATCTTTCCAAGAAGCTCCCCCCCACCGAGCTCGTCAAGGCCCTCAAGACCTTCGCCGAGCACGGCACCATGCTTCCCCAGCCCTTGATGGAGAAGGCCGTCTCCCGCCTGCACCGGAGCATGAATCCCTCGGCCTCCGCGGGCCTTTTGGGAGCGGCGACGCGGACCCAGATGCGGGTGCTGGCCTTGTTGGGCCAAGGCAAGAGCAACAAGGAGATCGCGGCGATCATGGGCTGCAACGTCAAGACCGTCAAGAACCATCTCAACGTCCTCTTCCAAAAATTCGACGTCAGGAACCGGACCGAGGCGGTGGTCAAGGCCATCTCCGCGGGCCTCATCTCCGGCCACGACTCGACCCCCCTCAGATAGGCTCCTTCCCCCGACAGAGCGAATCAAGCCCCATCGCGGCCACGATGAGGCCTCCGCCCGCGGCCTTGGCGCCGTCGAAGGTTTCCCCTCCCAGGGTCCACGCGAAAAGGGCCGCGAACACGGGCTCCAGGGTGAATATCAGGGATACCTTCAGCGGCGAGATGTGGCGCTGGGCCGCGATCTGGATGAAGAAGGCCGAGAGGGTGGGGATGAGCGCCAGGAAGGCCACGACCCCCGCGGCCCGGGTCCCGTCGACCGAGAGCGGAAGGCCGAAGGCCAGGGAGGCGGCGAGGCAGGCGGCGCCGGTCAGCCAGAATTGGTGGAAGGAGAGCAGGACCGGGTCCCAATCGCCCCGCACATAGCGGTCGGTGCTCAGGACATGCGCCGCATAGGCCGCCGCGGCCAGGAGCGTCAGCAAGTCCCCTCGGTTGGCTCCCCGGACGCCGCCGGTCAACAGCCAGAGTCCGGCCGCGGCCGCCGCGAACGGGATGAGTTCCCAGGCCGCGGGGAGCCTGCGCGAGAGGATGAAATGGAGCGCGGGCACGAAGAGCACGAAGAGTCCGGTGATGAAGCCGGAGTTCGAGGCGGAGGTGTACTTCAGTCCCGCGGTCTGCGCCAGGTAGAGGATCAGCAGCCAGACGCCTAGGACGGCGCCTTCCCGCAGGAAGCGTCCGGGCCTGGGCTTGGCGAGGGCGAAGGGGAGAAGGCAGGCCGCGGCGATGAGGAAGCGCCAGCCCACCAGCGCCACCGGGTGGACGAAAGCCAGCGCGTCCTTGACCATGATGAAGGTGGCTCCCCAGACCAAAGTGGCGTAAACCAGGCCCAGGTGGAGGAGGAATCGGCGCGTGCGGCTCACGCGCCCTTTCCCAGGAATAGGAGGGGCCCTTGCCGTGTGAAGGACCCCCGGGGCTGGCCATGCTCGAGCAGGCAGTCCGAATCCAGGTCCGCGAAGGAGAAGACGCCGGTCCCGCAGGCCAGGTGCACGCTCATCGAGAGCCCGAGCGCGCTCTCCTGCATGCAGCCGATCATGAGGCCTTTGCCCGCGGCCCGGGCGAGGGCGAGCGTCTCCAGGGCCATGCGCACGCCCATCTTGGCGAGCTTGACGTTGAGGACGTCGGCCGCTTCCGCCTCGAGGACGGCCAGGGCCTCGGCGGGGGAGCGCACGCTCTCATCGGCCGCCAGGGGGACGGGGCAGCGCCGGCGCAGGAGCGCGGCGGCGCGCAGGTCCTCGCGGGGCAGGGGCTGTTCGAAGAGGACGACATCCGCCCCGGCCTTCAGGCACTCATCGGCGAACGCGGCCGCGCCGCGGAGGGTGAACCCCTGGTTCCCATCGAGGATGATCCGAGGGCGCGAGCGCGCGCCCGGGGCCAGGGCGCAGGCGAGCACGCGCGAAATATCCTCTCTCCGGTCTCGGGTGCCGACCTTGACCTTGAGCGTTCTGAAGCCGTCTTGCAGGGCGCGGCGCGCGATCTCGCCCGCCCTGGGCGCGGGCAAGGCGGAGACGGTCAGGTCGGTCTCCAGCCGGTCAGAGGCTCCTCCGAACCATTCGGCCGCCGGGATCTTGAGCGAGCGGGTGAGCGCGTCGAGCGCGGCGCATTCGAACGCCGCGGCCGCCGCGGGCGCCGGCGGGCACAGGCTCCAGATCTCGGCGCTCAGGCTCTCCCAGCGCCGCACGTCGCG
>CAYWAR010000201.1:0-5258 GCA_964455765.1 uncultured Elusimicrobia bacterium | reverse complement strand
TGCTCGCGTCGAGCAGTTTGCCCTGGAAGCCGATCCTGAGCGGCGGCTCGACGGCCCCGGCCGCCATGGCGAGAGCCCGGGCCAGGAGGCCGAAAAGGGACGATTTTCGTGCGGAGATCAGAGTCCGAAGCATTCTGGTCATAATCTTGCTCCTCATTGCGCGCACGCGCGCTTCGCGCGCGTGCGCGGATAGTGTGTTACATATACCCATAAAAAGCCCGAATTTCAAGCGACTTTAACGCGATTAAATATTCGCAAGGATTTCGCAAACAAAGCCGGCGCCCTTCTCCGTTTCATCGGAACGGAGAAGGGCGCCGGAGCCGTTCAAACCGCTTTTACTTCCCGGTCAAGCCAAGGCGGATCAATTTATGAGCCAGGGCGTATATGTCCGTCCTGTTCCCCTCTTTTCTTGGGCCGGCGGCGATGACCAGCACCGCGACCCTTCCCCGGTCCACACGATAGATGATCCTGTAGCGACGGCCTACCGCTCTTATGCTTCGCAAACCGGATAGTTCTCCCGAGAGCGGCTTGCCCTGTTTTTCCGGATCGCGGGCTAAAGCGTCGATTCGTTCCGCGATCTTTTCACGGACTCGGCGATCCGTGATGCGTTCAAGAAACCCGAGGGCCGTCGGGGTTAACTCGATGCTGAAAGTTATGGCCGCCTTCCAACGGCGAGCGGAGGCGGCATTTCCTCCCTAAGCTCGGTCACAGGCCTAGTCTTTGCTTCGCTCTTTTCCAGGGGAGGGCGCGGCCCGATTCGGCCTCCCGGATGCCGCGTCGCAGGGCCGTCATCAGTTCCGGATCCCCCATGACCTCCAGGGTCTCCATGATGCTTTCGAACAGCTCCCACTCCAGGATCGCCAGTATCGGCTTGCCCCGTTTTGTAACGGTGACCGATTTGATCGTTTTGTCTTTTGCCAGCTTGCCCGGGATGTCCAGGAGCTCGGCTCTTGCCTGAGTGATGGTCAAGGTTTCGTTCATCGGGCCCTCCGCATTGATGTCTATATTAGTGTGCATTATGATGTGCATTAAGTCAAGACCCCTAAAAAAGCCGGCACCCGGCTCCATTCCCTTGGAATGGAGCCGGGTGCCGAAATCTTCGGAGAGGGAGGGATTCGAACCCTCGATACCGGAATTAACCAGTATAACGGTTTAGCAAACCGTCGCCTTCAGCCGCTCGGCCACCTCTCCAGAATCCGTGCGCCGGGATCCATTATCTTCTATTTTTCGCCGAAGAGCAATCCGGAGAGCATCTCAGAGGACTTCGGCCCAGGGGATGCGGCGGAAATCCACATCGAGGGTCAGGATGCGGGCGTCGAACGCTTTGGCGGTGGCGGCGACGATCGCATCCGCCATGGGTATCCCATAGGCCAGGCTGATGTCCCCGGCGGAGAGCGCGAGGGAGTCGTCGAGCGGCTCGATGCGCGTCTGCTGGAGTTGGGCCGCCGCGTAAAGGGCCGCCTCCTCCCCTCTCTCGCGTTTCAGCCTCTTGTAGACCTCATAGAGGACGATGGTGGGAGTGAGGATGCCGGCCGGGCGGCCCAGGGATTTCTCGATGAGCCCCGCCTTGGCGCCGCCGGCGAGGTACTCGATCCAGACGGAGGAGTCCAGGAGCAGCATCAACGGTCCCGCTTCTCGCGAAGGCCCCCGGGCCTCAGGCCCTTGAAAACCCCCTTGAGATGTTTCAGGGGCCGCTCCGCGACCAGGGAGATGACGCCGTCCTTGACGAGCGCGACCAGTTTCTCCCCCTTGCGCACCCGCGCCTTGGCTCGGACGTCCTTGGGGATGACGACCTGATACTTGCTTGAGACGGTGACCTTGGACATGGTATTACGCTCCCGGCATCGATGCCGATAGTGTAAGCCATGAGAGGCCCATTGTCAAGACGCGTATGCCGGCG
Organism: uncultured Elusimicrobia bacterium; assembly: GCA_964455765.1. Classification (GTDB taxonomy): domain Bacteria; phylum Elusimicrobiota; class Elusimicrobia; order UBA1565; family UBA1565; genus CAYHRV01. Next base: position 3,358 of record CAYWAR010000201.1, on the reverse strand, counting down.
TCTTCTTTGATAGAATCCGGGGCTCGTGGAGGCCCGATGACGCTCGACACGAAACGACAGCTCACCGCCCGCGCCGTGCTGGCCGGCATGCTCCTGGGGGGCTTCATGAGCCTCTCCAACCTCTATGTGGCCTTGAAGACCGGCTGGAGCATCGGGGTCTCCATCACGGCCGGCATACTGGCCTTCGCGATCTTCGCGGCGCTCAAGCGCCTGCGCCTGGTCAAAGTTGAATTCGGCATGCTGGAGAACAACGCCATGCAGTCGGTGGCCAGCGCCGCGGGCTACATGACCGGCGGAGGCACCGTGGCCGCCATCCCGGCGCTGATGATGATCACCGGCGAGCCCATGGGCGGCTGGCGGATGTTCTTCTGGATCGCGGCGATCGCCATGCTCGGCGTGGTCATGGCCATCCCCATGAAACAGCAGATGATCAACGTGGAGCAATTGCGCTTCCCCACGGGGGTCGCGGCCGCGGAGACGCTCCGCGCCCTGCACGGAGAGGGAGGCGGGTCCGGGGCCGGGAAAGCCCGCCTGCTTGGCTGGGGCGGGATCGCGGGAGCGGTGGTCGCCTTCTGGCGGGACTTCAAGGGCCCGCTCATCCCCTGGAACCTTCCGGAGAAGATACCCTTCCCCTGGCTCACCCTGCGGGGACGGCCGTTGATGGACTACACGCTCTCCTTCGAGGGGAGCCTCATCATGCTGGGCGCGGGCGCGATCATGGGTTTCCGCGCGGCCTGGAGCATGCTCCTGGGCGCCCTCCTCAACTTCGGCCTGCTCGCCCCCTGGCTTTATTCCCAGGGGATCATCAACCCCAAGCTCGGCTACAAGCACATCGTGGCCTGGAGCGTCTGGTTCGGCTCGGCCATGATACTCACCAGCGGCCTCCTCGCCTTCGCCTTCCAATGGAGAACCGTGGTCCGCGCGGTCAAGAGCGTGGGCGCCGCTTTCGGCCTAGGCCGGGGAGAAGACTCCATCGAAGTCCCCATGCACTGGTTCTTCATCGGCCTGCTCCTGCTCACCCCCGTGGTGGTGTTCCTGGAATGGTTCCTCTTCGGCATCAAGGTCTGGATGGGCCTGCTCTCGGTGGGGATGAGCTTCTTCATCGCGATCGTGGCCAGCCGTGCCACCGGGGAGACGGACACCACGCCCACCGGGGCCTTGGGCAAGATCACCCAGATCACCTTCGGAGCCCTGGACCCCGGCAACATCACCACCAATCTCATGACCGCGAATGTGACCGGCGGGGTGGGGCTTCACGCGGCGGACCTGCTCACCGACCTCAAGAGCGGCTATCTCCTCGACGCGGACCCGCGCCAGCAGTTCTGGGCCCAGTTCTTCGGCGTGGTCGCGGGCTCGCTCTTCGTGGTTCCCGCTTACACCCTGCTCATCCCCACCGCCGACCTTCTGGGAACCGATAAATGGCCCGCTCCCGGGGCCCAGACCTGGAAAGGCGTGGCGGAACTGCTGGCCAAGGGCTTCCATACTCTGCACCCGACGGCCCAAGCCGCGCTGGCCGTCGGCGCGGTTCTGGGCATCGTTCTCGTCCTCTTGGAGAAAACCTTCCCCAAGCAAAGGGCGTTCATCCCCTCCCCCACCGGCTTGGGCCTCGCCTTCACCACCCCGGCCAACAACACCATCGCCATGTTCGCCGGAGCCGCTCTCGCGCTCTGGCTCGAGCGCCGCAAGCCGGAGCTGGCCGAACGGGCCGTCGTTCCCGTGAGCTCCGGCTTCATCGCCGGGGAGAGCCTGGTGGGGGTGCTTATCGCGGCTCTGGTCGTGCTGGGGCTTTCGGGCTGATCAGCCGCCGGGCCGGCGGGCCTTGAGGAAGTCCAGAACGGTGGAGAGGAGTCCGGCGAAATTGGCGTCGGCGTCGGCTCCGGAGACCTCCGGCCTGAGCACCGGGACCCGGCCTTCGAAATGCTCCAGCACCGGCTCGGTCCGGGCCCGGTAGATCGCCATCCTCTCCTTGAAGGCGGCCTCGGTGTCGTCCGCCCTGCCCCGCGCGAAGACGCGGCGGCGCAATTCCTTCTCCGGCACCTCCAGGCGTATGACCGCGTCGAGACCCTCCGCCTTGTACCAGTCCTCCAGCGGCAAGGCCTCGTCCATCCGCCGGGGAAATCCGTCGAGGATGAAGCCGCGCGCGCGGACGTCCTCCGCGTCGAGGCGCTTTCGCACCAACTCCAGGACCAGGGCGGAGTCGGCGAGCTCGCCGCGGGCCATGAGAGCCCGCAAAGCGGGCTCTGCGGCGGCCTTCTCCCGGAGCAATTCCCCCACCGAGATGTGGACCAGGCCCAGTTCCGAGGCCATGCGCTTGCCGTAGGTGGTCTTGCCGGAGCCCGGCGGGCCGGCGAGGATGAGACGCAGGGGGCGGGCTTCGGCGCGGACCGTGGGAGCGGACTGCCAGGACGAGCCTCCCGCGGCATGGGGGGCTTTGACCTGCGGGGGAGCGATGCCCGCGGGCATGACCGGCGGAGAAAAGGAGATCGAGGGAAGAGACGGCTGCAGATGGGAGAGGCCCAAGGAGGAGAGCGGCGCCAGGGAGAGAGAAGAGGGGACGAGAGGGATCGGCCCGGCCGGAGTCCAGGCTCGCGGCGCGTTCCGGGAGGCTGTGGTCTGGGCCCGCGCCTCGGGGGCGGATTGAAGAAGGAGGAAGACCGTCAGCCCAAGCGAAAAAAACCGTCTCATCAAGGAGCGCATCCCTCATAGGATTGAGCCTGGGGGATGCCTTTGCCAGCACCCTAGGACCTACGAGCCCCTAGGTCCTGCGGCGGCGATGAGCCCGAATGGGCTCCATCGCCGCTTACTCAGGCTTGGGCTGTTGAAGGACTTCGCCCCGGCAGAAGAGGCAGTAGCGGTCCATGCAGCTCGGGCAGAACCATACCTTGCACTTCGAGCACTGGAACCACCGGTTGGCGAAGACCATGTTCTTTCGGCACTTGGCGCAGGCTTCTTGCATGTTCACTCCGATCGGAAAGATACGTGTACCTTCAAAAAAGGATCGCGGAAGCCGCGCGGGAGAGGAGGGAAAGGGGAGGCTTCCTTGACCGCGCTCAGGGCCGCGTAATCCAGGCCCCCGTCTCCGGAGCTCGACTCGGCGCGCAGGTCGACGACTCCGCCGTCGCGCAGGATGGTGAAAACGACCCGGCATTCCCCCCCCGCCGGAGGCATCCGCTCCGCCCAACGGTCCCAAAGGGCCGAGCGCACCGTGGTCAGATACCAGGGGTAGGGGAAATTCGGCATGTCCGCGGAGATGGACGGGCCGCCGTCCCCATCTCCCCCGCCGGTTCCGGCGGCGGCCGGGGCCGGGAGGGATTTGGCGGGCTGGGAGGGCGGAACCGCCTTCATCCAGTCCTTGACG
>CAYWAR010000200.1:0-5285 GCA_964455765.1 uncultured Elusimicrobia bacterium | reverse complement strand
CAGAATGCGTTGGCCGTGATCTTGATGACGGGGGGTGCCTGCCTGCGCTTGTGCTCGGCGGCGTCGATGCGGTCCAGGAGAGATGACACCAAGCCCGCCGAGTGCCCGCGCCGGACGATCGCCCCGGCGCCGAGCCCCTCCTCCACGTAGCCGCGCAGGATGTCGTCGAGCTCCTCGTAGGAGGGAAGATCGTCCCGGTCCTTCTGCCCCGGCTTGAGCTCGGCGGAGGGCGCTTTCTCCAAGGAGGCGCGCGGGATGCGCTCCCCGCCGCGGTTGACGAAGCGGGCCAGGTCGTAGACCAGGGTCTTGGGCACGTCGCCGATGAGCGCGAGGCCGCCGTTCATGTCCCCATAGAGAGTGCAATAGCCTACCGCAAGCTCCGATTTATTCCCCGTGGCCAGGAGCAAGGCGCCGGTCTTGTTCGAGAGTCCCATGAGGACGACCCCGCGCATCCGAGCCTGGAGGTTCTGGTCGGCGAGATCCGGCTCCCGCGCGAGGGCCCCCGGATCCTCGCCCAGGCCCTCGGAGAGGGCCCGGCGGGCGGCGAGATGCATCCGGGAGATCGGGATGGAGAGCATGCGCACGCCGAGGTTGCGGGTCAGGGCCCGGGCGTCCGATACGCTCCCGGGCGAGGAATACATCGAGGGCATGGACACGCCCGTGACCTGGCCGGGGCCGAGGGCGTCCGCGGCCAGGGCGCAGACCAAGGCCGAATCGATGCCCCCGCTGAGCCCGAGGACGGCTTTCTTGAATCCGCATTTGCGGGCGTAATCGCGCAGGCCGAGGAGCAGGGCACGGTAGACCTCCTCGACGGTCCCGAGCGGCTCGGGAGGCACGGGCGGGAGGTGGGCGCCGGAGTCCCAGAGCACGACGTCCTCCTCGAAGGAACGCGCGCGGGCGGCGAGCCTGCCGCGGGCGTCGAGGGCCATGCTGGCTCCGTCGAAGACGAGCTCGTCGTTTCCCCCCACCAGGGCGCAGTAGAGCAGGGGGACACGGTTGCGCGAGGCATGCCGCGCGAGCATGCGCCGGCGCAAGGAGGCCTTTCCCCGATGATAGGGGGAGGCCGCGATGTTGATGAGGAGGTCGGCGCCGGCTTTGGCCAGGGCGCGCATGGGGTCGGCCCCGTAGAGCGGACGGGGCCAGAATCCGCCTTCGTTCCAGGCGTCCTCGCACACGCTCAAGCCGAGCTTCATCCCCAGGAAGCCGACCGGCGTGTTGGAGGGCGCGGGCTCGAAATAGCGCCCTTCGTCGAAGACATCGTAGGTGGGGATGAGCGTCTTATAGCGCCGCGCCGCGATCTTGCCGCGGTGGAGCAGGGCCGCGGCGTTGTGGAACGGCTTGCCCCTGCCGCTCGAGTTGGGCTCCACGCAGCCGACGATGAGTCCGACCCGGCCCGCGGAGCGCGCCAGGGCCTTGAGTTCCCGCAGGCCCGCCCGGATGAAATCGTCCTGGTCGAGCAGGTCCTTGGGCGGGTAGCCGGGAAGGCTGAGCTCGGGAAAGACCGAGAGGTCCGCGCCGAGCCCGCAGGCCCGCCGGTAGACGGAGAGGATCTTTTCGCGGTTGCCGCGGAGGTCGCCGGCCGTCGTGTCGATCTGAGCCAGCGCGACTTTCATGGGCGCTCAGGTCTTTTCGTGCTTGGCGCGGAATTCGGCGAACATCTTTCCCGCTCCCTCGAAGCAGGACTCGATGTCCTCCTCCATGATGCCGACCACGGCCGGGGGGGCGGTCCGGGCGATGCGGGCGATGCCCTCCACGGCCCAGGTGAGCATCCGCGTGGGATCGACATGCACCTCCTGCGCGGCCTCCGCCATGGAACGGAGCAGGGAGACCGCGCCCTTGGGAAGGCTCTCGTCGAGCAGGAGCAAGCCCCCCATCATCCCGAAGCAGATCTGGCGCACGATCTCACCCTGGTCCGAGGCGCCTTGCGACTCGCCGAGCGTGCGGACGATGGCCTGCTTGGCGAGCATGGCGGCCTGGGCGGGAGCGTCCGGCATGCCTTTAAGGAGGGAGGTGACCATCTCCCGGGTGAGCTTGTCGAACTGGAGGGATTCGCCACCCATGACGCCATTATTGTATATAAAAGGCCGCTGCGCCGGGAAATCCGCTGATTTCCCGGCGCAGCGGGATTCCAATGAGCTATCGATTCCGGCTTCCCGCGGCGGCGTTGATCTGCCTTCTCCTGCCCCTGCGCGCCGGCTCCGAGTGGGGGTTCGAGGCAAGCGCCGGCTACGCCAAAGCGGATGGGGCGGACCTGCAGAAAGAGCTATCGCACACCCTCGCATCCCTGCCGGGCTCAGCGGGGTCGGTGGAGCGGGGCGTCTTGGGGTGGGACATCGCCTGGTTCTACGAAGGGAGGGTAAGCGACTCCCTCCTGCTCGGAGGCCGCCTTGGCTCGGGGTGGAGCCCTTCCGCCTCCCTGGAGGAATCCTACGGCGGATCGAACCTCGCCCTGAGCCACAAGGCCATGACGATCCCTTTCACTCTTTACCTGAAAAAAAAACCTCTCGACGGCGCATGGAGCTTTTTCGGCGGCGCTGGAGCCGATTATATTTTCGCCGTCGCCGAAGTGAACTCGCGCAGCCCCACGACGCAGATATCAGGCACGATGGGCGCGCGCAAGCTGGCTCCCCATCTCGCGGCCGGAGGGGAATACTTCCTCGGGGAGAGAGTCTCGGTCGGACTCAACCTGAAGTATCTCCTTTCCGCCGTCGTCGAGGATTTCCAGGCTCCCGGGTTGGGACAGCTCTCCGGCGACTACCGCCTGGTCATGAGGGATAATCCGCCCTACGGAGAAGACTTGGTCCTCCAGCCTGTGTCCCAAGGTCTGGGCCCGGGCGAGCGTCTCTTCAAGGTGGACTACGGCGGGCCAAGGGTGAATCTGGCCTTCCGCTATTATTTCGGGTCCGGAACGGTCCGGGACGCCGGCGCATCGGACGCGCCGCGGCGGATATCGTCTCAGCTCCCCGCCGCTCGAGCCTCGGAGCCGGCCTCGACCGGAAGATTGCGGAAAATCCCCTTGCTGCGCAGGCTCTACCGGCCCAGGACCACCCCCTATTGGGATGATCCCATGTTCTCCTTCTCGATAAGCCGGCATTGGAAGGGGCCGGAAAAGATCACGCATGGGGTCCGCTATGTGAAACAGGGCGGCGATGCCGCCATCACGGTCGCCTACTATCCCGAGGGCGCGGAAGGCTGGATGCCGCCCGTCCAATACCGCCAGAGCATGAGGGAGGCGGGAACAGTTGAGGACAGACATATCCTGCAGGAAATGAGCATTTCCAGCCGGTCCGCCAGCCGCATCGGCTATACGAGCTACCTTTACGACAAGGAATACCTGCTGGGCCAGAAAGTGGACATACGGTACACGGATTGGATAATGGCGGAGGATCCTGGGGGCGAGTTCCTCATCAAGCTCTCTTGTCCGGCCAAGGATTATGAAACTCACCGCCCGGATTTCGAGGACTTGCTCTCCACGCTAGTGTTAAGACAGCCCCTCATCAAGACGGAGGACTGAGCTTTCCCACTAGAACCCCTCTCGGCATTTGGGGTCTAGGGCGTCGTGCAGGAAGAGCGAGGGTCCGTCCTTGCCCAGGCGGAAGCCCCAGCGCTCGTGCCCCCAGAGCGGCTCGGCGGCGGTGTAGGCGAGGAGGAACGGAGATCCCGAACCCGAGGGGTCGTAGGCGGCCATGCGCAGGAACTGGGTCTCGGCCATGAGGACATGGGGCATGGGCGCGCAGCCGCCGACCGCGCGGGCATCGTCGAAGAGCCTCAGGCAGCGCCGATAGGCTCCCCCCGCCTGCGTCCCCTCGACTAGGACAAAAGGCTTCCGCAGGCCGCGCACGCGGGTGGAGGCGCCGAAATCGATCTTCATCTGGAGGCGGGAGGCGTCCTGGGACTGAGCGATGGCGCGGGCCGCCTCGTCGGCCTCCAGGCCGGGGAAGGTGCCGCCTTGCAGGTCGGCCAGGGCCAGGGCGCGGATGGCCGAGTCCAGGCGCTGATAGACGCCCTCGGTGACATCGCTTCTCAGCGCGGTGAAGCGGGCTTGGCCGAGGTCCGGCGAAGCCCCGTCCTTGAGCTTGAGTCCGATGACCGGGACCCCGACCTTGGCGAAGGCCGAGCGTTTTGCCGCCCCGAGCCTCCAGGCCTGCGTTCGGCCGGGCTTGCGCTCCGAGCAGCCCGCCGTCCAAGTCCAACTCGTCCTGGCCGCGTGGAAGAGCTCGGCGCCCTCGCTGCCGATGACGAGCAGGGGAGAACCCTTGCTCAAGGACGAGCGCCGTCCCTTCGCGGCCCGGTCGATGAGCAGCCAGCCCCCCTCGGCCTCATAGACCGGGAATATCCCAGGGGAGGCGCTTTGGGGCTTGGCGAGCTGTCCGGTCGGCTCTCCCGAGACCGCGGGGCCCACCTGCACGTCCCCCATCCCCTCCGGAGCCTTCTTCTCTTTCTTGGGCGAGCCCTTCTCCTCCATGGAGAGCACCCCGAGCGGCCAGGCGGGCGCCGTGCTCAAGAGCAAGATCAGGAGGGAGGACCGCAACGTCATCGCCCCATTGTACTGAAAAATAGGCCCATGTCATCCTGGGCCCATGGTTCGGCCCTCCGGAGGACATTGGGCCCCTGTCTGGACCGGCTTTCCCTCCCATACTATCCGCATGGACCGAAGGCTCTCCAGGGGGCTATTGCTCTCTCCCTTCCTGCTCTTCTGCGCGGCCCAGGCGTTCTCCCTCCAGGCGCGGCGTTCCGCCGCGCTCGAGGAACTCCGCCGAGCCGCCGGCGACCGGACTCTCGATGTCCCGGTCATACGCCCCCTGGCCGCGTCGTCGTTGAGACGCGTCTCCTCCCGGCTCAGGTCCGAGGAGGCGGACGCCGCGGTATACCTTCCCGGGATGAAGGACAGGCATTGGACCCGGGCCGACGCTTTCGGCGGCGGAGAGGACAGGCATTTCGTGAGCGCCCATTTCGACGCCCAAGGCAACGCCTACCTCTCCCTCATGGCCGCGGGCTGGCGCGCCCCGCTCTTCTACCGCTTCGAGCGGGACATGAACGGCCAATGGGAGTGGAACGCGTCGCGCTATAGCATGGACCTGGATGTGAGCATCTGGCGGGCGCGGCTCAACAACATCGTGCGCGTCCGCCGCGAGGGCGAAGATGAGCCGGTCTACGCGCGCCGCATCTCCGACATCCTCCGCCGAGCCTATCTCTCCGGCGAGCGCCTCCTTCTCGGCTACGGCGAATATCGGCTCTTCTTCTCCAACGAGATCGAAGCCTCCCGGTCCCCGGCGGGCGTCCTC
>CAYWAR010000199.1:0-5285 GCA_964455765.1 uncultured Elusimicrobia bacterium | reverse complement strand
TCTTGGATTCGTGACGACTCTGCAAGCCGCGGTGTACGGCTTCCTGCAAGGGGCGGCGGAATTTCTCCCCATCTCGAGTTCCGCGCATCTGAGCCTAGTCCCGTGGGTCTTGGGTTGGGAAGACCCGGGCTTGGCCTTCGACGTCGCTCTCCACGCCGGGACACTGGGAGCGTTGGCTCTTTATTTCTGGAGAGACTGGCTGGACATCCTCAAGGGAGCGATGCGCGACCCGCGTTCGGCGGAAGGCCGCCTCCTGCTCGGCATCGTCTGCGCCTCGGCGCCCGGGGCCCTGGCCGGCCTGCTCCTGGAGAAACAGGCGGAGACGATATTCAGGACTCCGGCGCTCACCGCCGTCAATCTCATCCTCTTCGGCCTGGCCATGGGCTGGGCCGACATGCGCGGCCGCAAGGCTTCCCCTCTCCCCTCCCTGACGCTCAAGCAGGCGATACTCATCGGCCTGGCCCAAGCCTTGGCCATCGTCCCGGGCGTTTCGCGCTCCGGGGTGACCATCACCGCGGGCCTTCTCCTCGGCCTGGAGTCCGCCTCCGCCGCGAGATTCTCCTTCCTCCTGGCCATGCCCATCACCTTCGGCGCGGTGCTGCTCAAAGTCCCCAAGATGGGCCCGGCCCTGCTCGAGCCCGGCCCCCTCACCGGCATAGCCGTCTCGGCCCTCACCGGCGCCTTAGCCATCCGCTTCCTCTTAGACCACCTCAAGAAGCATAGCCTGCGGCCTTTCGTCCTCTATCGCCTGGCCCTAGGCTCCTTCATCCTGATACTCGCTTTCCGCTGATCCTAAGGGGCCGAAAACGAATCCCGGATGGAATCAAGCTGGGAGTAGACGCCCTCGCCCGGGCATTCGGTCGAGTGGTTGTAATCCCTGTGCCCCAGGTAGGTCCGGGGCTCGACCCCGTAGGCTTCCCTGAGCCAGGAGCCCAACGCGGCCAAGGATTCCCTCTGCGCGGGCGAGAGCGCGTCGCTGCGGGGCGGATGGTAGGAACCGAGCAGGGAGACCCCGATGTTGCCGGCGTTATGGTCGCGCACATGGGCGCCCACGGCGTCCACCGGCCTGCCTTGGAAGATGCGCCCCGCGCCGTCGATGAGGAAATGGTAGCCGATGTCGTTCCAACCCCTGCCGTTCTGATGGAAGTCCTGGATCACGGCCAGCTCCTTGGCCGAGGACTCCAGGGAATCCGTCCAGCGGCCGGCGGTGTGATGCTGGGTCAGCCGCTGGGGGACATGCGGCGAATAATCTTCCTTGGGCGGCTTCGCGCGCCAAGCCTCGCGCGCGAGCACCGCGGGCGGGGTTCCCACGAGCACCTGATAGGGAGCCCCGAGATTCGAGCCGCGCCCTTCCTCCATGGCCTCGCCGCGGAGAAAAACCTCGAAGGAATACACGGTCGGCGAGACCTCCACCGGCCCGCCCCCGACGCTGATGCGCACGCGCAGAGCCCCGGCCGAGGCTTTCTTGAACTCGGCCCGCGCCCAGAACCTGCCCCCCTCGAATCTCTTGACCCGGGCGAACACCCACGGGGACCAATCCCCGGAGGCTTCCGCGCGAGAGACCTCGAAGATGGTCCCGGGCTCCAAGTCGTCGCCCTGGAAGAGCACGGTGTCGAAGGGCTCGCCGACATGGCTGCTGGGCCCGATGCGCAGGCCCGCGGCGTCCTTGACGGAAAAGGGCTGGGCCTGGAAGGCTTCCATCGCCGAGCGGCCCTGAAATGACACCGGGGTCCCCATGTCGGAAGCCTCCGCGCGGGACCCCAGCAGTAGCAAAACCACGAGCGCCTTGCCCATTCCCTTGAATATAACAAAAATCGTTATAATATGGGCGTGAAAAGGACGAACATCCCGGCCGGCACTTCCTGGGAGGACGTGGTCGGCTATTCCAGGGCCGTGCGCGTGGGCTCGCACATCCATATCTCCGGAACCGTGGCCACGGATTCCACCGGGGCCATCGTGGGCTTCAACGACGCGTATCGCCAGACCAAGCACATCCTCGAGAAGATCGAGACCGCGTTGAAAGCCGCGGGCGGGTCGCTCAAGGACGTGGTCCGCACCCGGGTCTATGTCACGGACATGGACCACTGGCAGCAGGTCGGGAAAGCGCATGGCGAGGCGTTCAAGAGCATCCGCCCGGCCACGACCCTCGTCCAGATCGCCCGCCTCATCGACCCCCAACTCCTAGTCGAGATCGAAGCCGACGCCATAGCGGCGGACGCCGGTCCCAAAAAAACCTAGGTCTTACGCCCGCCTCCCCTTGGGCCGTAGGCCTCTGACCCCCCTCCCCGTTCCCGCTTAAGATATCCTTAGTGAAATACATCCGGCGTCCCATCTCCATTTCCATCTCCCTGCTCCTGCTCTATTCCTCCGTTCTGCCCCTGCCGCACGCGCTGGCCCAGAACGCCAGCCCGGTCGCGGTCAATGCGGGCGCGGCCCTCCGGGGGATCGCCGTGCCCGTCTCGATCTCCGGCGGCTCGATAGCGATGCCCTCAGCATCGCTCTCGCTAACCCTTGGGAACTCCCTATCCGGAATTGCTTCCTACACTGCCCCCCTTCTCGCCCCAGGACTCGCCCCGGCGCGAGCCGGGGCAAGCGCTTACTCGAGGTCCGTCTTCCTTTCGCCATCCCCCAGCGCCGCCTCCGTCGGCGCCGCGCCTCACGCGGCGCCCGTTCAAATCAATGCTCCTATCGCCGCAGCCCTCCCCTCCCGGGAGGGCATCAAGCCCCAACTCTCCGCCAAATCCACCGTCGAGGACGCCGGGAATATCCTGAGAGAACCCCAAGAAGGCAGCCAAAAGCAAGAGAGCTCGTGGAAAAATTTCTGGACCGGCTCCAGCGCAAAACCGCAGGGCGAGGGGACTCCGGCGGTGGACGCGTCGGAACTCTCGCCGGAAAAAGCATCCGCGGCGCGGCTTTCCCCCGCAAGGACCACGAGCGGCGCGCACGCGGCCGCAGCCATCCCCCTCGCGGTCTCGGCCGTGCCGGGCGCGGCTCAGGCCGCGAGCCAGTCTCTCCCCCCTTGGGCCGCGACCAGCCTCAAAGTCGCCACCCCCTATCTGCACGCGGGCGGAGTGCTCTTGGCCACTTGGCTGGCCACCAAGGCGGTGTCGCGCGGCCTCACCGCCCTTTGGAAATGGAAGAAATGGGACCCCAACGCCTTCCTGGTCGCCCGCTTGGGCGCCAAGACCGCGGTCTGGGGCATCGGCGGGACCATCGCCTTGAAGATGGCCGGCATGACCTGGGGCGCCTTAGCCGCGGGGCTCGGCATCGGCGGCCTGGCGGTGACTCTATCGGTCAAGAAATTCCTGGGCAACTTCATCTCCGGACTGACCCTGTTCATGTCGAGCCCTTTTAAGATCGGCGAGCGCATCCGCGTGGGCGATACCGACTATACGGTCAAGGACATGACTTTCCGCAATCTCGTGCTCCAGGACCAGGACGGCACCTTCACCCTGATGGACTACACCACGCTGACCTCAAAACCCATCGGCCTCTACCGCAAGCTGGAGAAGAGGAGCGCCGCCCTAGGGCTGTTGGCCGGCTCGCTCAAGGACCAGGGCAACGGGAAACTCATGCGCGCGCTAAGGACGCTGGGCGTGACCACGCTCCTGGGCTCCCTCGCCTGGGGAGGGATGAAAGTCCACACGGCCGTGGCCTTCTCCCGGCCCTATCTCCATGGCGGCCTGGCCTTGGCCGCGGCCTGGCTGGCCGCGCGAGGCGTCGGCCTCCTGCTCCAGAAGCTCTCCAAGAAATACGGCTGGAACCAGAACGTCCACGCCCTCATCCGCCTGGCCTCCATCGGCGCGACCTGGCTGCTGGGCGGCGTCTTCGCCCTGCACCTGGCCGGAGTCACCTGGACCGCCCTGCTGACCGGAGCGGGCGTGCTGGGCACCGCGCTCGGCATCGCGGCCACGGATGTGATCACCAATCTTCTGGAGGCGAGCTGGATGATACTCACCCAGCCCTTCCGTATCGGCGACAAGATCACCATCGGCGACTCCGAGGGCGTGGTCTCCGACATGACCCTGCGCTATGTGGTGCTCGAGACCCATGAGGATGGCCGCCTGCTCAGCACCCTGATCCCCTACGCCCTCTTCGGCGAGTCCCCCCTGAAGGTCCACAAGGAATACGTCCCCAAGACCCGCCTTAATGGCTAGAGTCGACGCCTGCAAGCCCATCCAGGAGTGATTTCCATGCCTAAGCTGATTCCATCCCCGACGGTCATTCAAGCGACTGGGAACATGCCCAAGAGGATCGAGGAGTTCGCGGGGAGGGTCAATACCGGGAACGCCAACGCCAGCGTGGCGCGCATGAAGTCGCCCCAAGGCTGGGTCGAGCCCGGCCAGACTCCGGAATTCGAGGAGATCACGGTCGTACTCTCCGGCATGCTCAAGGTGGAATACATCGGCGGCGCGCTGGAAGTACGGGCCGGACAAGGAGTCATCGCCAGGGCCGGCGAATGGGTGCGCTACGGCACGCCCGAACCGGGTGGAGCGGAGTACATCGCGGTCTGCCTTCCAGCCTTCTCACCCGAAATAGTCCACAGGGACGAATAGCCGCCTGTTCTAGGCAAACCAACGACCAAAACTCGGCAAACACCATGGGTGTTTGCCGAGTTTTAGGAGGCGGCGGAGAAGCCGCTAATTCTTCTCGAAACGCTCCGCCGCCCTCTTCCAGTCGATCGCCTTGAAGTACGCCTCGATATAATCCGCCCGCTTCAACCCGTAGTCGAGCATGAAGGCGTGCTCGAAGACATCCATGACGAGGACCGGATGTGCGCCGGGAAGGTTGCCCGCGTCATGCTCATTGGTCCAGACATTGAAGAGACGCTTGCCCCAGCAGTCGTAGGCCAGGCTCACCCAGCCGATGCCGCGCATGGCCCCGGCGGCCCGGAAATCCTTCTCCCAGAGCTCGAAGGAGCCGAAATCCTTGATGAGGGCCGCGGCGAGCTTGTTGGTGTTGGCCGCATAGCCGCCGTAGAGGGTGAAGTGGTTCTTGAGCAGGGCGTCGGAGAAACCGGAGAGCTCCAGCAGATGCTCGAAGGACTTGGCCTTGTACTCTTGGATCGTCTCGATCATTCTCGCCTCCCTTGGGACATCATCTGCGCATATCACACTTTTCCCGAAGTCCGCAAGGACCTCCGTCACCCGGTGGCGTCCCTGCCTTAGATTTGCGAAAATAGACCCGATGGGAAGACAAGACCTCCGCAACGTGGCCATCGTGGCGCACGTCGACCACGGCAAGACCACCCTGGTGGACGCCATGCTCAAGCAGACGGGCGCTTT
>CAYWAR010000198.1:0-5333 GCA_964455765.1 uncultured Elusimicrobia bacterium | reverse complement strand
CCGCGGCTCGCGCCCACGCCTTTGACGCGGCTCAGTTCTTTCATGGGAAGGCGCGCCAAGGCGCCTTTGGGGTATCTGCGCAAAAGGTCCGAAGCCAACTCCAGCACGCCGCAGCCGGCGTAGCCGGTGCGCAGGAGCAGGGCCAAAAGCTCCTCCTCGCTCAAGGCCCCGGCCCCTCGCGCCGCGATGCGCTCCCTGGGCCGCTCCACGGGGTGCAGTTCCATGACGCCGGGATTCATCGGGCCCTCTCCGCGCGAGAGGAGGACGGTTTGCGCGCGGCCCCGGTGGGGCTGAGGAACTCTTGGAGCTCCAGCCTGTCCTTCTTCAATGCGCGTTTGGCCTCGAGGAGGGCGGCCTCGGCCTTCACCGCGGCCGCGCTATCGCCGGAGAGCTTGGCCTTGCGCAGGGCGTAGCGCGCGCGGCGGACGGCCAAGAGGTCCTGGCGTATCTTCTCCTTGAGCCCCTCCTCGGCCGACGGCGCGACCGCGCCCCGGATGGACTGGGTGGAGACCTGCACCGCCGAAGCGGGGGCGGCGGAGGCGGGTCCGGCGAGGAGGCAGACGAACAGCAATAGAACGCTCACTTCGCCCTCATGGACTCGGCGATCTTGCGCAACTCGTCCTCGGGCAAGGGCCCGATGAGCACGAAGCGGTCCTGGTCGCTCCACTCCAGCACCTTGCCCTCGGGGCTGGCGCTCAGGCGGGCCTTGGCCCCGGCGAGGGGGAAGGGTTTGCCGCCGTCCGGTCCGCCCATGCGCAGGCGCGTCCCCTTGGGGCACTGGAACAGGGAGAACACGACGATCCCATCGGAGAAGCGAGTGTGCAGGAGCGTCTTCCCGCGGTGGGGGAGGAGGTTCACGCTCTCGAAGACGAAGCCGGAGGGAAGCCAGCCCGGCGTGCGGGGATTGAGCCCCGACGCCGCCGCGGCCTCGTCGAGCTCCATGTAATCGGGGTTCCAACGCCCGGCCAGAACGCGCACGCCGGGAGGGGGGGAGAAGGTGAAATCCTCCTCCCGGGCGGTCCCGGGCGACTGCAAGCGGGTGAATCTCATCGAGGAGGTCTCCGCGCCGTCCGGCCCATAGGCCGCGCGGGCGAGCACGAGCCCGTCCTTATCCACCCACAGGCGGCGCGCCAGCCGCCCGTCCCTCTTGGAGAAGACCTCCAGGACGCGGGCGCGCCGCCCGGCGACGGTCTGGGAGCCCGAAAGCCGCGCCTCGTAATTGGCGCGCAGGAGCTCGGCCTCCTCCTGCGGGCCCATGAGCTTGTAGTACGCGTCGGCCGCCTCGCCCTTCCAGGCAAGACCCCGGCGGGTGTCGTGGACCCATTCGCTCTCCCCGTCGCTGACCACGCTCAACAACGGCTTCCCGGCCGCGTCCACGACCTCGCGCCGGTATTTCCCCGGGGGGGAGAAGCGCACGCGCAGAGTCCTGGTCTCCGTGCGTCCGCCCTGCCAGGAGACCACGGAGAGCTCCCCTTCGTAGCTTTTGGAGGGGAGCTCCAGGGCCTCTCGAAGAAGAGCCTCGGCCTCCGACCCGCGGGGAGCGGCCGGACCCGCTCCCCACGCGGCGCCGGCCAGCAAGAAGAGAATGAGCTTAAAAAGCATCCGGCTCCTCCTGCGTCCCGATGCGGCCGGGCAGGCCTGCGACGATGCTCTCCACCGGAGCCAGCGGCATGGTCATGGCGTATTGGCTGTGCGCGGCCAAAAGCATGTCCAGCGACAGGTCCCCGGAGGCGTCCCGGCCCCCGCGGCTGAAAGCCCAGACCATGGCGCAGGCGGCCGCGGCCGCGAAGGAGACCGCCACCGAGGGACGCAGGACTCCGGAGCCGAGCAGGTCCAGGAAGCCCTCCCACGCGGACGGCTTCCTTGCCGCGAGCCGCTCCAGGCTCCGGCGCAAGTCCTCCGGCATGGCGGGGACGGGCGCCGCCGCGCGGACGGCCCCCTTGAGAGCCTTCTCCGTGCGCGTCCGGGCGGCGCAGGCGCGGCAGGACCCCAGGTGGGCGGCCAGCGCGGCCGCCTCCTCGCCCGTCAGTTCCCCATCCACGAACGCCGACAAAGACTCCTTATCTGGACAGTTCATACCGCCCCCACCTCGCTTGCCTCCATCAATCTCCGCCGCAGGGCGTCGCGCGCCCGGCTCACCCGCGAACGCACCGTCCCCACCGCCACGCCCAGCACCTGGGCGATCTCCTCATACGAACAGCCTTCCATGTCGCAAAGCGTCAGCACTTCCCGATGCTCGCGGCTGAGCGCCTTCAAGGCTTCGCGCACCGCGGCCGCGGAGTCTTCCCTCTCGATGCGCTCGAGCACCGCCTCCTCCCCGTCGGCCAGGGTCTGCAGGAGGGTGGCGCCCTCCTCCGGGTCCGCGGCGGCCGAGCGGGTCTCCAGGGACACCACCCGGGTGCGCCCGCAGCGCCGCCGGTCGTCGATGAACACATGGCGCAAGATGGTGAAGAACCAGGCGTCCAACGGCTGGGAGCTGTCGTAGCGGTCCCAGCGGCCCAAGACCCGCGTAAAAGCCTCCTGGACCAAGTCCTTCGCCTCCTCGGTGTCGCCGCAGAGCCGGTACGCGCATCGATACGCCCGATCCCCGTATTCCCGGACGAAATCCTCGAAGCCCGCCATGATCCCGGATTCTGCCATTTCTACCTAGTACGGACAAGTCGCGAAAAAGTTCCATGCCCCAGGCGGATATATCGCTATTTTTTTGGAAATTCCTTCGGAGTTTTCGCCGATATCCGCTCTTCTTCTCGGGGCCCATCTTCGCGGGCAAGACCGCCTCTGCTCAGGTTTCAAGCACATCCGGTGGGCTCCCCTTCGGACCGTTGCGACCCCGGATCGCGGTCTCAAAACCGCGCGTCAAGACCAGGGGGAAGGAGAGAGGCGGCAGGCCATGGCCCCAAGGAGCCTCCACGCCCTTCGGCCATAAGCCAAGGAGCGATCAGTTCTCCAGGGAACCTTTTTCGAAGTCCACGCCCAGGGCCGCCTCTCCGGCCACATCGAGCCGTGCGGAGAAGGAGCGTCCGTCCTTGGCGGTGACCTTGACGTCATGAGTTCCGGCGGGGAGGCGGATCTTGGCGGCCGCGTATACCTGCCCAGGCTTCATCACCTTGGAGGAGCGGCGCGAATAGACCCTCTTCTCCATCTCTCCGGCGTCCTTGCCGTCGACTTCGATGCGCGCCCCCACCGCGGAGCCGTCTCCGGTCAAGTTCAAGGTGGGTTGGCCGCAGGCGGAGAGGAGCGCCAAGGCCAGGATGGGCAAGTGGAAGCGAGCGCTCATCAGAACCTCTCCATCTGCTCCGGGGTGAGTCCGTTTTCCAGGGTCTTGAGCTTCCCATCGCGGAGCATCTCATCGATGAGCTCCGGATCGTCGCTCGTCATGCCGGCTCCGAGGCCCTGCCAGTTATTGTGCATGTCCATCCAGAATTCGTCCCAAGGAGTCCCTTCCCAAGCGCCCTCGAATTCGTGATAGGTGCCCGCGGAGAAGGCGATGGCTGCGGCCAGAGGGGCCGGATAGCCCTGCTCGATGAGCCATTGGATGCTCTCTTGGTTTGCCCGGGCATGACGCCAGGCGTCCCCTTCCTCGTTGTACAGGATGTTCGATTCCGTCTCAAAATTGAGGAAGCGGTTGCGAGCCTCCTCCGCCGCGTCATCGGCGATCATTTCCAATCCCTTCTGCAGGTCCGGCTGGGGCCCCTCCTCCGGGAGGACTACCATGTTGCTGACGCCGCTGACGCAGCGCTGTTTGGTCCTTCCATCTCTTATGATGACCGGCCCGACCTGCGTCCCTTCGGGGCAGGTCATGGGGACCTTGTCGCCCTTGGGCTGGACGGGGGGGATCGGGCTCCCGGCGGCGACCGGCGCTCCGCCGCCGGTCTTCACGGGCGTCATCTGGACGGCCACCGCGGTACCGGCCGCTGATGGCGGCGCGGCGGAAAGCGAGAGCGGAGCCGATCCAGGACCGCCGCCTCCGGCGATCGAGCCCATGCAAGCGGCGTTCTCGCAGGCCTTGCCGGTCACCGAACCGAACCCGCCGAGGGAACCGGCGGCGGGGTTGGCCACCGATTTCTTGGTTCCGATGACCGCTTGGAACGCTGATCCGAACGCGCCCTGGGCCGAGCCGGTGCTCTTCTCCAAGGAAGGCGTCACGGTGGTCCTGGCCCGGTCTCGTGGGGTCTGCGGCTTACTCCGAGCGGAGGAGGCGGGTCCCTCGACGGTGGATGAGGCATTGCTCGGCTTCCGGGTCCCCGCTGCGTCTTCGGCCGCCGGGACTTTCCAGCCCAAGCCCTGACTCCCCCCGGACCGGGAAGCGGGAAGTGCGGTTCCCTTGGCCCCCTCGGGAGCTGGGGAGGCTTCCCCGCCGAAAGCCGCGCCGACCCAGCCCACGACATCCTCCCAGAAACCGGCAAGGGCGAATCCGGGCGTGAACATGGGAAAGAAAGAGGCGAAGAGGAGAACCCCGGCGAAACTCCGTGTTCGCGTCAGCATCGCCTAACAAGGATAGCCCCCATTCCCCGGATTGTCAATGAGAACATATCTCGAGCCTTTTCCCGCAAGATCCGCTCCAATCTATCGTAGAATACCTCTCGATGAGACCCGTGCTTTTTTCCATCGGCGGCATCGACTTCTTCTCGGCGCCCATCTTCGCGGGCTTGAGCGCTTTGGCCGCTTTCTACTATTTTCTCCGGCGGCGGCCTTCCTCTTTGAACGACGACGATTTCTGGACTCTCATGATGGCCCTGGCCCTCGGGGTCATCGGCGGGGGAGTCCTCTTCTATGTCCTGGCCTTCGGCAACGGACCGGCGGCGAATCTGCGCATGATACTGCTCAAGCACCGCATCCCGGGAGGCTCGTTCTTCGGGAGCTTCTGGGGCGCGGCCCTGCTGGCCTACCTCTATTGCCGCGCCCGCAAGCTCGATTGGCGCCCCGTGGCCGACTTGTTGGGGATCACCGGGCCGCTGGCGCTGGTCATCATGCGCATGGGCTGTCTCCTGCACGGCTGCTGTCACGGCCGGCCCACGGATCTGCCCTGGGCCATCGTCTTCACCGACCCCAGGTGCCGGGTCCGCTCCTCCTGGCGGGGGCTCCCCCTGCATCCCTCCCAGCTCTACGAGGCCCTCGGCTGTCTTACCCTGTTCCTCTTCCTCCATTTCGTCGCGGCAAAACGCGTGGAGCAAGGGAAAGCCCCGCCGGGCTCGGTCTTCCTCCTCTCCGTCGGACTCTACGCGGCTTTGCGCTTCTTCCTCGAATTCGCGCGCGGAAGCGACCCCGGCGTCTTCAGCCTGGCGGGCCTGGGGACCGCGCAGATATTCTCCCTGGCCACCCTCGCCGCGGCC
>CAYWAR010000197.1:0-5349 GCA_964455765.1 uncultured Elusimicrobia bacterium | reverse complement strand
GAAGAGATGGCCGCCGTGCCGCGTGGGCACGGCCCGTCCCAGCCGCCGATAGAGCGTCCGATTGGGCAGCAGGTCCACGGGCCCGTTGGGGACGGTGAGGAGGAGGCGCCCGCCCGGGCGCAGGAGCCGCGCGGCGCACGCCAGGGCCGCGGCGGGGTCGCGCTCGTGCTCCAGGACGTTGTTGATGTGGACGCAGTCAAAGGACGCCTCGGGCCACGGCGCCTGGGCCAATCCCGCGCAGACGATCTCGATTTTATTGAGCTCGCGTCCCAGACCCGCGGCTCCGGCTGAGAATTCCAGGCCGCGCGCGGACCAGCCGCCATGGTCGCGCAGTCCGGCCGCCAGCGTTCCCAGCGCGCAGCCCACGTCGAGAAAATCCCCCGAGCGCTTCCAGGAGGCGAGGTCGAGCGCCAGCGCCCGCCCTTTATAGTAGTCCTTCCAGTATTGCTTGAAGAAATCGGTGTGATAGACCGGGGGATAACAGCGCGCCACCTCCTCGGTCTCGGGGACCGGCCGGTAGAAGGAGGCTTCGCAGGAGGGACAGGAGAATATCGTTTTCTCGCAGCCGGGATAGAGGACGGCCTTGCAAGCGAAAACCGGGGAGCCTTCGAGACATACCGGACAGAGGTCTTCCACTCAGGACTCCCTCTCGATCCAGCGCTCCAGGGCGCGGCCTCCCTTCCATGCCGCGCCGGCCGCGGCGCAGGCAAGGAGCAGGCGCAGGGCCCAGGGCAGGGCGTGCAGGCTCCCCGAGGCCGATAGGAGCTCGAAAGGGGGATAGAGCGTCCAATCCCACACCGCGGCCTTCTGCTCGATGATGGCGTAGGAGCCGGGCCAACTCAGGTAGGCGCCCAGGGCATGCACCAGGATGGACCAGGACACGCTCAAGGACCAGGCGCGGCGCAGGAAGGGGGAACGGCCGAGCTCCGGTCCCGACTGCGCGGCGAATAGCGCCAGGAGTATGGCCGAGGTGGCGAAGTAGCGCGTGCCGAAGGTCTGTCCTCCCGTCCAGTTCCCGTAGAAGGAATAGAAGACCAGCAAAGCCGGAAGAGGGAGGGCCAAGGGAAGCGCCCAGGGGAGCGCGTTCTCGCGCACCCTGCGCCACATCCCCCATAGGCCGAAGAACGCGGCCGGCATGAAGAGCAATAAGCCCCGAGTCGGGCTTAGGAGTATCCCCGGGAGCACCTCCGGCTGAAAAGCCGTCATGATGCTGCTTTGTACCCCGGAATCCGGAGGAGCGATCTTGCCTGTGTAGTGGTGCCAGTAGGCGGCCAGGAGCAAAAGAGGGGGCGCGGCTCCCGCGAGGAAGGCGGCCAGCCGGCGCGGCCGGCGCCAGAGGCAGAAGAGCCCCGCGGCGGCCAGGAAGAAGAGGCTGTCAGGCCGGCAGCAGAAGGCGGAGGCGAAGCCGAGCCCGGCGAGAGTCGCGTGCCTTGGGGTCGGCTCCTCCTCGAGCAACCCCCATAGGCCGAGGATGAGGAAAAGCTGGGCCGGACCGTGCTGGTAGAGGGCCTGGCTGCTCACGCTGAAGCTCCAGCTTCCCAAGGCGTAGAGCAGGAAGGCGCTCACCGCCCAGGGCTTCGCCGCGCGGCGGCGCAGGAGCAGGAAGAAGAGCGCGGCCGAGAGCGCCGTGATGGCGGAGGCCGAGATCTTGGAGAGGTGATGGAGCAGCAGTTCATCGGGCGGCGCTCCGGAGAGCACCGGGAGCAGGTAGAGAGGCAAAGCGAGCAGTCCGGGCGCCACCGGGAAGATGGAGATCCAGATTCCGCGGTGGATCACCGTGAAATCCGGGGACATCCCGTGCTCCGCGAACCAGCCCCGGAAGGGCTCCATGGTCAGCGTCCCTTGCCGCAGGATGGCGAAGGGCAGGAGGCTGTTGGGTATGTCGTCTCCTCCGTGCCAGCGGAAGCTGGAGAGGTAGAAGGTGAAGGCCAGGAGGAAGGGGAAGAGCGCCGGGTGCGCGTCAAAAGGGTCCTTGTCTTCCTTGCGCGCCTGGAACCAGAGCCGCAGAGTGAGCGCGAGCGAGAGCGTGAAGAAGGCGGTCCAAGGCGGGATCGGAAATCCCCGGTGTGGGAAGCCCGTCAAGGAGCCGATGCAGGCCAGGGAAAGGAGTCCGAGGAGGATGTTCATGTCAGCGCACCCCCGGGGGGTGTGCTTCCGTTCGGGGGGTTATATTGCCGTGTCATTAGGATGTTTCTTTTCCTTCTGAAATGGCGCGGGTGTCATTTCTTGACCGCATACGCCTCGATGGTGCCGCCGCGCTGGAAGGCGGCTTCCAGGACGGTGAGCAGGATGGAGAGGGGGAGGAACACGGGGAGGAGGAGCAGGATGGCCAGGGCCTGGGCCGGGTGGCGCAGGATGGGCGTGCTCCGCGAGGAGCGGTCCTTGATGATGGAGTAGAGGAAATTGAACTCGAAGCCCGCGGCGTTGTAGAGGCTCTGGAGCCAGCCGTAGGGGTTCTGCTCGAAGCTGAAGTGGTCCATGCGGGCGAGTTCGAACCCCTCGCGCGTCAAGGCGCGCTCCAGGGACTTGAGCCCGAAATGGGCGTAATGGCGGGGAACGTCGAGGTGGAACCAGTTGCGCCCGGTCAGCCGGGCCTGCCAGCTCTCGGAATTGGGCACCGCCACCACGAGCAAGCCGCCCCGGCGCAGGAGCGTGCGCGCCCGGCGCAGGGCCTTGAGGGGTTCCTTCAGGTGCTCGAGCGAGTGCCAGAACACCACGGCGGTGAAATGCTCCTCGGGGAGCGGCAAGGCCAGGAAATCGCCGGTGCGCACCTCCAGTTTTAGGCGCTCTCGCGCGTGCCAGGCCGCCTGGTCGGATATCTCGACTCCGAGCGGTTCATACCCCGCCCGGCGCAGGGAGGAGAGGAGTATGCCGCGCCCGCAGCCCATGTCCAGGACGGGACCGGGCTCGCAGAGCCGGGAGATGAGCCAAGCCCTGCGCAGGCGAAATAGCCTCACCAAGGCCTCGATGCTCCAATGGAAGCGCACGTTGTCCCGCCCGTAGTACGCGGGGGGGTAGTAGGCCCCGATCTTCGAGGCGGGGAGGGCCGGCACGGTTAGGCCGAATCCGCAGGAGGGGCAGCGGCGCACCTCGAAACGCGGGTCCTCGGGGGAAAGGCCCTTGGCGAAGAAGGCCCAGGCGGGTCCCGGCTCGCCGCAAAGAGGGCAGTGTTCCTCCATCGGACCGCGCGAGGGCATCAGATGCCGAGGACCTTGGAGTAGGCCGTCTCGTACGCGCCGATCATGTCCCGGGTGAGGAAGTTCTCGCCGACGATCTGCTGGGCGCTCTCTCCGAGCCTGCGCCGCTGGACCGGGTCCGAGGCCAGGTCGCGGACGGCGTTGGCCAGGGCCTGGGCGTCCTTGGGGGCGCAGAGCAGTCCGGAGACCTCGTGGCGGACGACCTCGGGCATGCCGTCGACCCGGGTCGCGACCACGGGAAGGCCGATGGCCATGGCTTCCAGGAGGGAGTTGGGCAGGCCTTCCCAAAGGGAAGGCTGAACGAACACGTCGAAGGCGGAGAGCCAGTCCCGGACGTCGGGTCGCTCGCCCAGGAGCAGGACGTGGTTGCTCACGCCGAGGCTCGCGATGAGCCCCTGGAGTTTCGAGCGCAAGGGGCCGTCCCCCAGGATGACGCAGCGCACGGGGTTGGCGGCTCTTAACTGCGCCACGGCCTCGATGAGGAAAGCATGGCCTTTCTGCTCGTCGAGGCGGCCCACGGCGCCGACCAGGATGTCGTCGGGCTTGACCCGTATGCGGCCGCGCAGCCGGGCCCGCTCGTTCTTGGACACCGACCAGCCGGAGATGTCCACCCCGTTGTAGATGCGCTGGACTTTCTCCGGCTTGTATTTCATCTTCTTGACCAGGTAGTCGCGGCTGGCGTCCGACTCGGTGAGGAGGAGGTCGTCGGCGCCCTTGAGCCAGCCGTCGATGAGGAGGGACCAGTCGCCGCGCGTGCGGTAGTTGACGCGCGGGGAGCTCACCAGCTTGAACTGCGCGTAGCCCAGCATGCGCGCGGCCCGGCAGACCTGGATGGCCTGATACATGAGGGCGTGCACGAGGTCGGGGCGCGTCTCGTGGATGAACATGCCCAGTTTCTGGAGTTCGCCCAACCCGGGGACGCCGGCGAGGTCGAAAGAACGGACCACGACCCCGGCCTCCTCGAGCTTCTTGGCGTACTCCCCCTTATGCTTGAGGCTGAGCACGCCCGCCACCTGGAACTTCTTGGGGTCGAGGAGGGTGGCGAGGGTGTAGAGCGTCTTCTCCGCCCCGCCGACCGTCGTCGAGGTGCTGACGTACAGGACCCGCTTCGCCGGGGACGCTTCGCTCATCCTCGCGGTTTCCCGAAGAAGCGCCGGACCTCGCGGCAGACCCGCCGCGCGCCGCGGGCTCCGAGCCCGGGGAACATGGGCAGGGCGAGAACCTCGCGGCTGGCGCGCTCGCTGACCGGGAAATCGCCCGGAGCATGGCCCCAGGACGCGAAGGCGGGCTGAAGGTGGAGGGGGACCGGGTAATAGACCCCGGTGCCGATGCCGGCCCCTTTGAGATGCGCGGCCAGCGCGTCCCGCTCGGGGGTGCGCACGATGAAGACATGATAGACCTGGCGCGAGCCGGCCCGGTCGCGGGGGGGCAGGCGCAGGGGGAGGCCCGCGAGGCTCTCGCGATAGGCGGCGGCGGCCTCGGCGCGGGAGGCGTTGGCTTTCGCCAAGCCTCCGAGCTTCACGCGCAGGAGGGCCGCCTGCAGCTCATCGAGCCGGGCGTTGCGTCCGGGAGCGTCGTGGAGGTAGCGCTTGCCCGGCGCGCGTCCGGCGTCCCGCAGGCTCAGGCAGGCCGCGTGAAGGGTTTTGTCGCCGGTGAGGATCGCTCCCGCGTCGCCGAGAGCGCCCAGGTTCTTGGTCGGATAGAAGCTGAATGTCCCCGCGTGGCCGAGCGTTCCCACGAAGCGGCCGCGATAGCGCGCCAAGTGCGCCTGGGCGCAGTCCTCGATGACTTTCAGCCCCGCCTTGCGGGCGACGCGCATCAAGGCGTTCATGTCCGCCGGATGGCCATAGAGGTGCACCGGGACCACGGCCTTGGTCCCGCGCGAGAGCGCGCGGCCCAAGGCTTTGGGGTCGAGGCAAAGGGAGTCCTCCTCCACGTCCGCGAAGACGGGCTTGGCCCCGACCGCGCAGACCGCCGAGCCGGTGGCGATGAAGGTGAAGGCGGGCACGACGACCTCGTCGCCCGGGCCCACGCCGCAGGCCTTGAGCGCGAGCTCGATGGCGTCGGTGCCGTTGGAGAGGCCGGCGCAATGGCGGGCCCGGTGGGCCTTGGCGAATTCCGCCTCGAAAGCGGCCACTTCGGGCCCGTTGAT
>CAYWAR010000196.1:3272-5357 GCA_964455765.1 uncultured Elusimicrobia bacterium | reverse complement strand
CTGGAGCCAGGCCGCCAACTGCCCGCCCACCGAGCCCGTCTCCCCGTCATTGGTCTGCTTGCCGCAGAAGATCAGCCCGACCGGCGCCTCGGCGGCGAGCTTGCGTATCCCTTGGGAGAGGAGATAGGCCGTCCCATAGGAATCCCCCTTGGCGAAGGAGGGGTCGGTCAGGAGGATGCCCTCCTCGCAGCCCAGGGCGAGCGCCGCGCGCAGGGTCTCCTCCGCGCCGGCGGGCCCGAGGCTCAGCGCGAAAACCTTGGAACCCGGGAGCTTCTCCTTGGACCGGAGAGCCTCCTCCACGGCGTATTCGTCCAGGGGGTTCATCCCGAAGGGCAAGCCCTCAGTCTTGACCTGGCCGGTGGCCGGGTCGACCGCGACGCTCGTGGAGGCCGGGGTATGCTTGACGCAGACGACGATGTTCATTAAGCGGCCACGGCTTCCCTCTTGGAAGCCGCCTCCTTGATGATCATCATGGATATCTCGTTGCGTTGGATCTGGTTGGTCCCCTCGTAGATCTGCGTGATCTTCGCGTCCCGCATGTACTTCTCCACGGGGAAGTCCCGCATGTAGCCGATCCCGCCGCACATCTGCACGCAGTCGACGGTCACCTTCATGGCCAGGTCCGAGCAGAAGACCTTGACCATGCCGGACTCCTTGGTCCAGCGCTTGGAATCGAGCTTTTTCATCGCGTCGTAGACCGGGATCCGCTCCTTGATGGCCATCGAGAGGGCGGGCTTGAGCTCCCGGTCCATGGCGCGCGCCGTGGCGTAGAGCAGGGCGCGGCCGGCCTCGATCTGGGTGGCCGAGTCGGCCAGCATGTGGGAGATGGCCTGGAAGCTGGCCACCGGCACCCCGAACTGCTTGCGCTGGCGCACGTAGGAGAGCGTCTCGTCGAGCGCCCCCTGCGCGATCCCCAGGGCCTGCGAGCCGATCCCGGGGCGGGAAAGGTCGAAGGTCCCTTGGGCGACGAAGAGGCCGAAGCCTTCTTTATAGAGGAGGTTCGCGGCGGGGACCCGGCAGTCCTTGAAGACGAGCTCGTAGGTCCAGTTCGCCCGGATGCCCATCTTCTCCTCTTTCTTCCCGAACTCGAAACCCGGGGTCCCTTTCTCGATGACGAAGGCGCTGATCCCCCGCGCGCCGCGGGAGAGGTTGGTCGAGAAGAAGACCACGTAGGTCTCCGCGGCCTTGCCGCTCGAGCAGAAGTTCTTGATCCCGTTGAGGACATAGTGGTCCCCGTCGCGGACCGCGGTGGCCTTCATGGCCGTCGCGTCGGAACCGGAGCTCGGCTCGGTGATGCAGAAGGCGCCGATCTTCGCCCCGGAGGCGAGGTCCGGAAGGAATTTCTCCCTCTGCCCGGCGTCGGCGAAGAGGAGGATGGGGATGGCGCAGAGCGAGGAGGTCCCCAGCGAGAGCGCGATCCCGGCGCAGGCCTTGGAGAGCTCCTCGGTGGCCAGAGCCAGATCGAAGCAGCCGCCCCCCATGCCGCCGTACTCCTCCGGAAGATAGAGGCTGAAGAGGTCGGCCTTGCGCATCTCCTCGATGATGGGCCAGGGGAACTCCTCCGTCCTGTCGTAATGCTCGCGCATGGGCTTGATCTTCTTCTGGGCCAACTGCCGGCTGATATTGACGATCTCCCGCTGGGTCTCCGTCAACTCGTAATCCATGTCGTCCCTCCGATTAGGGGTTGTGAAACAACCCCTTAAAGCGAACGCAGGGCGTCCTGAGCGGCGGCCTGTTCCGCCTCCTTCTTGCTCTTCCCCTTGCCCGACCCGAGCACCCGGCCCGCGACCTGCACCCTCACCGCGAAAGTTTTGTCGTGGTCGGGGCCCGTGGTCTTGAGCAGGCGGTAATCGGGCGGGACCTTGTAGCGCTTCTGGACGAGCTCCTGCAGACGGCTCTTGTGGTCGGCCTCCTCCGCTTGCGGCTCCGCGTCCAGCAGGAGACGGTCGATGAACTCCTTGGCCTGCGGATAGCCCCCATCCAAGTAGACCGCCCCCAGGATGGATTCGAGGGCGTTAGCCAGGATGCTCGGCCGCTCGCGCCCCCCCGTCGACTCCTCGCCCGTTCCTAGGAAGAGATGCTTTC
>CAYWAR010000196.1:0-3262 GCA_964455765.1 uncultured Elusimicrobia bacterium | reverse complement strand
GCCTTCGCCTGGCTCAAGGAGACCTTCAACCAGCCCAGCCTCGAGGCCCACCGCGTCAGCGCCGCCCTGGAGACGAGGGCCGCCTTCATCTTGGAAAGGCGGCCCTCGTCCGCGTCAGGGTAGGCCTCGAAGAGACGGTGGGCCACCGCCGCCGCGAGGATGCTGTCGCCTAGGAACTCCAGGCGCTCATTATGCCTGCCCGCGCCTTTCTCGAAGGCGTGGGACTTGTGCGTCAGGGCCTCTCGAAGGAGCTCCGGCTTGCAAAAGCGGTAGCCTAGGAGCTCTTCGACCTCGCGGTGCACCGTCCATTCCGTCCGGAGCGGAGCTACTTCTTCGCGTGGGCCTTGATGTAGTCGATGGCCTGCCCGACGGTCTGGATCTTCTCCGCCTGCTCGTCAGGGATCTCGGTGTCGAATTCCTCTTCGAGAGCCATCACCAGCTCGACGGTGTCGAGCGAGTCGGCGCCGAGGTCGTTGACGAAGTGGGCCTGCGGCGAGACCTCGCCGGCGTCCACGCCCAACTGCTCTACGATGATCTTCTTCACCCGTTCTTCGTAGTTGTTGTCAGCCATCCTGCCTCCTGGTCGGCGCGGACTCATGTCCGCGTCCGGGTCGATTCCTACACGTAAAGTCCGCCGTTCACGCCCAACACCTGCCCCGTCACATACGACGAATCGTCCGACGCCAGGAACAGGATCGCCTTCGCCACATCCATCGGCTCCCCCATGCGGCCCAAGAGGATGCGATCCGTCATGCGCTTCTTCGCCTCCTCGGAGACCGCGTCCGTCAGCCGCGTGCGGATGAAGCCGGGCGCGATCGCGTTGACGAGGATGTTGCGCGAAGCGAACTCCTTGGCGCAGGCCTTGGTGAAGGCGATGAGCCCGCCTTTCGACGCAGCGTAATTGGCCTGCCCGATGTTCCCTTCCTGTCCCACGACGGACGCGATGTTGATGATGCGCCCGGCGTGGGCCTTGAGCATGGGACGGCAAACCGCCTTGGTGAACAGGAAGGCGCCCTTCAGGTTCACCGCCTGCACGAGGTCCCACTCCTCCTCGGACATGCGCATCAGAAGGTTGTCCTTCGTGATGCCGGCGTTGTTGACCAATATATCAATTTTCCCGAATTTGTCAAGCGCGCCCTTGACGACGGAGTCGCAGTCCGCGTATTTCACCACGTCCCCGCGCAGGCCGAGGGCCTCCCCACCGGCGGCCGAAGCGGCCTCGGCGGCCGCCTTTTGGACCATGGCCTCGTCGAGGTCGACGAGGACTACCTTGCCCCCTTCGCGCAGGAAAAGCTCGGCGGCCGCCCGTCCGATCCCCTGGGCGGCTCCGGTGATTATCGCCACTTTGTCCTTGAGTCTCATGCGACCTCCTCCAGCATAGTCTCCCGGATCCGATCCTTGAGTCCGCTGCCCGCCATCAGCGACGCGGTTCGGATCCCCTCCATGAGCTCCCGCGCGTCCTCATCCCCCCGCGAGAGCACGACGACCCCGTCCATGCCCAGGAGGGGGGCGCACCCGGGACGGAAGTCCTCTGACGCCGTCCCTAGGACGGGATCGAGCAGGCGCCGGCGAAGGACCGGGAACATCCCTTCTTGCAGCGCCGCGGCGGTCCGCGCGGCGAAGAGCGCGGCCGCCCCCTCCAGTATCCCCGCGCAGACGCCGCCCACCAGCCCGTCGCAGACGGCCACGTCGGCCTCTCCCGCGGCGAACGCGGCCCCGTCCAGGGCGCCGACGAACTCCGGCCCGCAATGCCTCAGAAGCGCCAGCGTCTCCCGCGTCGACTCGCTCCCGGGACCCCAACGGGCCCCCGAGGAGAGCAGGCCGACCCTCGGGGAGGGCGTCCCCAGCGCTCTGGCGTAGGCGCAGCCCATCAGCGCGAACTGCATGAGATGCCACGGCTTGCACTCCGGGCTCGCTCCGCAATCGAGGAGCACCGCCTTCCCGGCCAAGGTCCGCACGGTTCTGGCGAGGGCCGGCCGGAGCACCCCGCCGAGCTTTTTTACATGCCACAAACTTGCCACGAGCGCCGCTCCGGGATTGCCCGTGGAGAGGAAGGCGTCCGCCTCGCCGAGGGCCGCCTGCCGCGCCGCGACCATGGCCGAGCACAGCGGCCTCTCCCTCGCCGCGGCGGGGTCCTCGTCGAGGCCCACCGCGTCGGGGGCGTCGACGATCCGGAGGCCGGGGTCCAAGGGAGACACCCCCATGGAGTCCAGGGCCCGGCGCAGCGGGTCCGGCGGGCCGCAGAGGAGGAACTCGACGTCCGTCTCGCGGGCCGAGCGCACCGCCGCGTCCAGAACGGGCCTGGGGCCCGCTTTCCCGCCTTGAGCGTCGACGGCTATCCTCAACCCTTTTCCTCGGTCCCCTCGGACTGGGCCTCCCCTTTTCCTTTGCCCTTCGATTTCTTCTCCTTCTTGGGGACCACGAGCTGCCCGTTGTAGAAACCGCAATGCGGGCAGACCTGGTGAGGCGGCCGGAGCGCTCCGCAGTGGGAGCAGGTGCTCATGCCCGCGGTCTCGAGCTTCCAATTGGCGGCCCTGCGGCTGTCTCGGCGCGAGCGTGTGTGTTTGCGTTTGGGGTTGGGCATCTCACTCTCCTGGATTCTTCCGGATTCTCTCAAGCACTGAAAAGGGGTTTTGGCCGGGCCGGGCGGGGCAGGAGCAGGGTCCGAGGTTGAGGTTCTTCCCGCAGGCGGCGCACAAGCCCCGGCAATCGGGCCGGCACAGGGAGCGGGAAGGCAGCTCGAGGAGCACCGCCTGGCGGACCTCCTCCGAGACGTCGAGGGTCTTCTCCGAGGCGGAATAGGTCTCATCGAGCTCGCAGGAGGTGTCGACGCGATGCTCGGCGAGACAGCGGCTGCAGGAGAGCGTCCAGGCCCCCCGCGCCCGGCCCTGCAGGAGTATCCGGCTCCCGCCCACGGAGAACTCGAGCCCCAGCCTCAGCGGGCCGGCGGGACTGACTCCCTGCGGAGTCTCGCCCAAGGAGGAGGCTTCGATCTCCAATTCCACGGCGAGTCCGCCCTCCTCGAGGATCCTCTCCGTGTCGAAACAGAGGGGCGAGCGCTCGGGGATCATGCCCGTTCCTCGGGTTCTGGGATATTGAGCCGCTCGCGCACGAAGTAGGAGGTGCGGCGCCCTGTGTCGTAATATATCCGGATGAGGATCTCGGCCATCAGCCCCATGAGCAGGAGTTGGACGCCTACCAGGGCGGAGAAGATGGAGACCAGGAAGAGAGGCTGATCCTTGACGAAGATCCCGAGATGGAA
>CAYWAR010000195.1:521-5362 GCA_964455765.1 uncultured Elusimicrobia bacterium | reverse complement strand
TTGGTTTAATGTTAGTCCGACCGCTTCCCTTCGACTTCGCTCAGGGTAAACGCGTCCTCGCTTTTCCAAGACAAAGGCAAGCCATGCCCGACTACAGACTGCTCTCCTGGAACGTCAACGGTCTGCGCGCGGCCGGGCGCAAGGGTTTCGTGGACTGGGCCAAGAAGGAGAAAGCCGACCTCTTCTGCCTCCAGGAGACCAAGGCCGAGCCTGGGCAGTTGGACGAGGGCCTTCGCAACATCCCCGGCTACGCGGCCGAGTTCGTGTCCGCCGAGAAGAAGGGCTACAGCGGGGTGGGCATCTACAGCCGGAAAGCCCCGGACTCCGTCGAGCGGGGCATGGGCAAGCCGGAGTACGACCGGGAGGGCCGGGTGCTGGCGCACCGCTTCCCCGAGTTCACCCTGTTCAACGTCTATTTCCCCAACGGGAAAGCGAAACCGGAGCGCCTCGACTATAAGATGCGCTTCTACCGCGACTTCCTGAAGATGCTCAAGGCGCGCGTAAAGAAGGGCGAGAAGAACCTCGTGGTCTGCGGCGACGTCAACACCGCCCATCGCGAGATCGATCTCGCCCGCCCCAAGGAGAACTCCGGCGTCTCCGGCTTCCTCCCGCAGGAGCGGGCCTGGATCGACGAGCTCCTGGAGGCGGGCTTCATCGACACCTTGCGCGTCTTCGAGACCGGGCCCGGGCACTACACCTGGTGGGACCTCCAGACCCGCGCCCGCGAGAGGAACGTGGGCTGGCGCATCGACTATTTCTTCGCCTCCGAGGCGCTCCGGTCCAACCTCAAGAAGGCCCGCATCCGGCCCGAGGTCATGGGTTCGGACCATTGCCCGGTGGAGTTGGAGCTCGCTTTTTAGCAAGTCAAAGTACTGGAGAGTGCCATGAAACGCAAAGACCTGATCCGTCACCTCAATGAGAACGGCTGCGTCCTGCTGAGAGAGGGGGGGAAATACTCCGTGTTCCAGAACCCCGTCAACCAGAAGGAGATCCCCGTGACCCGTCACATGGAGATCGCCGACTTCGCGGCCAAGAAGATCTGCAAAGAGCTGGAGATCCCGCCGCTTCGCTGAACGCGGGTCGTTGAGCATCGAGCTTGGGCGCCGTCTGCTTCCTCTCGCCGCGCTGGCCTTCTGCGCGCAGGGCGCCCCCTCTGTCCGCGCGGAAAGTCCTTTCTGCGCGAGCCTGAGGCCGCACATCCGCGGCCCCAGGGAGAAGCATCCCGCCTCCACTCCCAACGTGGTCAACTGCGCGGTGGGCGACCCCGGGTCCAATTATGTCCCGGCCCAAGACTCCGCCGCCACAGAGGAATTGCACGTCATCGCCGTGCGCAAGGGGGACACCCGCCCCAAGGCCCAGGCGCCGGGCGACAAGGGCTTGGTCAAGGTCGTCCTCTACAAGACCCGCAAGCCCGCCGTGCTCGCTCTCTCCGCCCAGGAGAGCGTCCAATGGCAGATCACGCTCACCCAGGAAGCGGAGCTCAAAAAAGTCATCCTTCAGGGCGCGCGCGAGCAGACGGTCAAAGGCCTGCCCTCCGCCGTTCCGGTCATCGACAGGACCAAGGAGGACGCCTGCGCCCTCAGCCATGCCTGGGAGCAGGGGACCGGCTCGGAGTTCAAGCTCATGATGCTCAGCCTGCGCTGCGCCGCGGGGCTCACGGAGGCCTCCTTCCAAGGCTGCGACGAGGGCCTGCTCTTCGAAGTGCCCCATTATCGCGAGAGCGACCTTGCCTCAGGCGGCGAAGGGGCTCAGATCCAAGCCTGTCCCTTCAGCGAGGCCGAGGTCAAGGACCTGGCCAAGCCCCCGGAAAAAAAGAAGCCTTCCGCTCAAAAGAAGGGAAACGAGACGCTCTCCGGCGGCGAAGCCATCCCCATGAAGGGCGAGCCCGTCGTCGAAGGGGACTCACGGCGCGAGGACGCGCCGCAGAGGCCGGAGCCCTCCTCCAAGCTCAAGAAGAAGAATAGGCCTCACGGCGGACAGGGTTCTCTTTCCGGAGGAGAGCCTGTCCCCATGCGCGGCGACATCCCGGTGCGGGCCTTGGCCATACTCCTCAAGGGCGACAAGACGCTGCTGACCCATGACGCGATACCGGACCTCATCGAGGCGCTCAAGAAAGGCGATGCGCGGCTGAGGTCCAGGGCCGCCGATGCCCTGGGAAGCCTGCGCCCCCCGGCGGAGAAGGCCGTGGGAGCCTTGCTCCACGCCCTGAAGTCCGACTCGAGCGCGCGCGTGCGGGCGAGCGCGGCTTTGGCCCTGGGCAACATCGGTCCGGGCGCGGCCGACGCGGTCCCGGCCCTCAAGCGCGCGGCCGGGAACCGGGACCCGGAGCTGAGGCTCAACGCCAAGCGCGCGCTCGAGCTCATAGGCAAGTAACCATGCGCATCCACGAGCGTCTGGACTCCCTGCCCCTGAGCCCTTTCCACTGGAAGTTGGTCACGGCCTCGGGACTCGGCTGGATGTTCGACGCCTTGGATTCCGGGATCGTCTCCTTCGTGCTGGCCGTGCTGGTCAAGGAATGGGCGCTGACCCCGGAGCAGGTCGGGAGCATCGGAAGCATCGGCCTGGTCGGCATGTTCGCCGGCGCTGTGCTCGTGGGCGCCTTGGCCGACCGCTACGGGCGAAAGACCCTCTTCCAGGCCACCCTCGCGATATTCAGCGTAGCCACGGGACTCTGCGGCTTGGCCCAGGGCTATCTCTCGCTTCTTGCCATGCGTTTTTTGGTCGGCTTCGGCCTGGGCGGCGAGCTTCCCGTGGCCAGCACTCTTGTCAGCGAGTTCTCGCCCAAGGCGCACCGGGGCAAGCTCGTCGTGGTCCTGGAGAGTTTTTGGGCTTTCGGCTGGGCCTTGGCCGCGGTAGTCGCCTACCTGCTCATCCCGAGATTCGGCTGGCGCTTCGCCTTCTTCCTGGGGAGCCTGCCCGTGCTCTACGTGCTCTATCTGCGGCGCGCCGTGCCCGAATCCCCGCGCTTTTTGGAATCCTCGGGCCGCTTCGACGACGCGGTCGCGGTGGTGCGCGGGGTGGAAGCCGAATGCGGCCAAGCGCACGAGCCCTTGGAGCCCGCCCAAGCCCAGGCTCCGGCCGGCTCGGCTAGGGAGAGGTTCCTGGCGCTATGGTCTCCGGAGCTTTCCCGGCGCACGGCCATGCTCTGGCTCCTTTGGTTCGCCATGGTCTACTCCTATTACGGCATCTTCATCTGGCTCCCCTCGCTCCTGGTGGCCTCGGGCTACGGCCTGGTCAAATCCTTCGGGTATGTCCTGATCATCACCGCGGCGCAGATCCCGGGCTATTTCAGCGCGGCCTATCTCGTCGACCGCTGGGGCCGAAAGAGCACGCTCATCGTCTATCTCCTGGGCTGCGCGGTCTCGGCCGCGCTCTTCGGCCAAGCCGCCTCGCCCGCGCAGGTGGTGCTCCTGGGCTCGCTGATCTCCTTCTTCAACCTGGGCGCCTGGGGCGTGGTCTATACCTACACGCCGGAGAGCTACCCCACGGCGCTTCGCGCCACGGGTTCCGGCTGGGCCGCGGGCATAGGCCGTATCGGCGGCATCCTCGCGCCCATGGTGGTCGGACGGATGCTCGGCGCCTGGTCGGGCAGGCAGGACCTCGTCTTCGCGCAGTTCGCCTGCGTCATACTCCTTGGCCTCCTCGCCGTGTGGACGCTCGGCGAAGAGACCAAGGGCAAGAGTTTGGAGTCGATCTAGCGTGCTTCCCCGCCGGGCCGTTCCGCCCCGGCCGGTAAGCACGGTCAAGTTCTGGACGGCCAGTTTGCTTTTTGATTCCTCTGGCTGAATGGTCTATGATTGCTGATGCAGCATGCTACCCATGCCCAATAAAATCTCCGGCTACATCGGCAACACCGACTTCGACTGGCACCAATTCCTATCCTCCCATCCTGAGTTCCGTGAAATCAACTTCTGGCAGCCCTCCGGCGGCCGCGGCTTCCACGTCATATCACCCGGCGAACCCTTCTTCTTTCGCCTGAAATCTCCGCACAACGCCATCGCCGGCTTCGGCTACCTCTCCCGCCACGAGATACTCCCAGCCTGGCTCGCCTGGGACACCTTCGGCATGGCAAATGGCGCTCCTTCTTTTCAAGAAATGATCCGCCGCGTCGCGAAATACCGCCGAGGACCTGCGGACCCCCACGGCAAAGACAAGATCGGCTGCCTCATGGTCGTGGACCCCGTTTTCTTCCCGCAGACTTCCTGGATCAGGGAGCCGGAAGGCTGGCACCAGAACATCGTCCAAGGCAAGAGAATCGACCTATCCAGCGGCGAAGGGCTGCGCATCTGGAATGAATGCGCCGTTGGGGCGAGGGACGGCGCATCGCTCGCCAGAGACGGCAGGGAAGTCCCGAGGTACGGCGAACCCCTGGTGGTCCGCCCCAGGCTGGGTCAAGGCAGCTTTCGCTTCGCGGTCACGAGCGCCTACGAAAACGCCTGCGCGGTCACCATGGAACACTCCCTGCCCGTCCTCGACGCCGCCCACATCCGGCCCTATGCCGAAGGCGGGGAACATGAAGTCTCCAACGGCCTTCTGTTGAGGTCCGACATCCACCGCCTTTTCGACAAGGGATACGTGACGGTCTCTGCGGACCTGCGTTTCCAGGTGAGCCGCAAGCTCAAGGACGACTACTCCAACGGCAAGAGCTACTACGGGCTGCATGGCCAACCGATACATCTTCCCGCCCAGCCCCAAAATCGGCCCGACAGACATATGCTGGACTGGCACAACCAGAACCTCTTCTTGGGATAAACACGATGAGCGACAAGATCAAAGCCCTATCCGCCGCCATCGCCGCATTCGCCCGCGACCGCGACTGGGAGCAATTCCACACCCCGAAG
>CAYWAR010000195.1:0-511 GCA_964455765.1 uncultured Elusimicrobia bacterium | reverse complement strand
ATGGCCCTTTCCGTCGAGGCCTCCGAGATCGTCGAGATATTCCAATGGCTCACCGAAGAGCAGAGCAAGAACCTCCCGCCGGACAAGGTCCAGCACCTGCGCGAGGAACTCGCCGACACCTTCATTTTTCTCCTCAAGCTCGCCGACCGCTATAAGATCGACCTTTTCGACGCCGCCCATGAGAAGCTCGAAAAGAACGCCAAGAAATACCCCGTCGAGAAGGCCAAAGGCAACGCCAAGAAATACGACGAATTCTAAATGCAGCTCTACTCCGGCAGCTCGACCCAATTCATAGAGGACTCGGTCCAAAACCGCGTAGCCGGCAAGCTCAAGGCCGCCTTCTTCGACTACTACCGCTACCAACCCTCGGATAATGAAGTCCGCTCCTGGCACAACTCCCTCAACAGGATGAAGGACGTCCTTCAGCGCGCCGATCTCATGGATCATGGC
Organism: uncultured Elusimicrobia bacterium; assembly: GCA_964455765.1. GTDB lineage: Bacteria > Elusimicrobiota > Elusimicrobia > UBA1565 > UBA1565 > CAYHRV01. Next base: position 61 of record CAYWAR010000195.1, on the reverse strand, counting down.
GTAATGCTCGAATACCAGCTCCCCCTCACCTCCAAGCGCCTCGACTGCATGATCACCGGCA
>CAYWAR010000194.1:1620-5392 GCA_964455765.1 uncultured Elusimicrobia bacterium | reverse complement strand
GCCGTGCTCCAGGGGCTCATGATGCTCCAGGAAAAGATCCAGAGGCAGGGCCGCAAGGCATGACCGAGACCGCCCCGGACACGGTCGAATCGGTCCCCGAGGGCTCTCTTCGCGCCGCGCTGGAGAAGCTCAAAGCCGAGGGCTTCAACCTCCTCGTCGACCTGACCTGCGTGGATTTCCTGGGCTACGGCAAGGGGACGAAGAACCCCTCGCCCGCGCCCGAGGGGCGCCGCTTCAAGCTCACCTACCGCCTTCTGAGCCTCGATGAGGGCGCCGGCTTGGTGCGCGCCCGCGCGGCCCTGGAAGCCTGGGTGGAGACCGAGAAGGGGCCCCCCTCGGTCCGGGACCTCTGGCTCAACGCCGACTGGCTCGAGCGCGAGGTCTGGGACATGTTCGGGATATCCTTCCAGCGGGAAGGGATCAAGCGGATCCTGATGTACGAGGAATTCGTCGGGCATCCCCTGCGCAAGGACTATCCCATCGACAAGCGCCAGCCCCTCATCGGGCCCAAGGACGCGCCGAGCCGGGACAGGATGACCGAGGGCGACCTGCGTCCGAGGATCACCGATTGACCATGGACATCGACAAGACCAAGCCCTTGGCCAAGCGCACCCAGAGCACCCTGCTCAACATGGGTCCGGCGCATCCGGCGATGCACGGGGTCATCCGGCTGGCGCTCGAGCTCGAGGGGGAGAAGGTGCTCTCCGCGGAGCCGGAGATCGGCTATCTCCACCGCGCTTTCGAGAAGCACGCCGAGAACGACCCCTGGAACAACGTGGTCCCATGGACCGACCGGCTCAATTACGTCTCGCCTCTGATCAACAACACAGGCTACTGCATGGCGGTGGAGAAGCTCTGCGCCATCACGCTCCCGGAGAGGGGGCAGTACCTGCGCGTGCTCTCCTGCGAGCTCTCGCGCGTCACCGACCATCTGACCTGCGTGGCCGCCTGCGCCATGGAGCTGGGGGGGTTCACCGTCTTCCTCTATCTCATCAAGGCCCGCGAGACCCTCTACCAGTGCATCGACAAGCTCACCGGCGCGCGCATCACCACCAGCTACACCCGCGTCGGCGGGGTGAAGGCCGACCTGCCCGCCGGCTTCGAGGAGATGGTCCGATCCGCCTTCAAGACGGTCCGGGAATCCGTCGCCGACTCCGACAAGCTGCTCACCAAGAACCGGATTTTCATGGACCGCGTGCGCGGCACCGGGGTGCTCGGCCGCGAGACCGCCTTGGCCTACGGGATCACCGGACCCATGCTCCGCTCCGCCGGCGTCCCCTACGACCTGCGCCGCGCCCAGCCCTATCTGGTCTACGACCGGCTCTCCTTCGAGGTCCCGGTGGGCTCCACCGGGGACAACTTCGACCGCTACCTGGTGCGCCTGGCCGAGATCGAGCAGAGCATGCGCATCGTGGAGCAATGCTTCGCGCAGATGCCTCCGGGGGAGGTTTCCGTATCCGAGGAGCGCCTCATCGAGGGCGGACTGATGGCGGACATGGGCAAGCGCGGGAAGACCGGCGGGCTCCTGGACGCCGGGGCGCGCACGGACCCCGTTCTGGAGGGGAGCGGCCGCGGGGACAAGCCCTCGGTCATGGCCCCGAGGCCCGAGGCCGTCCTTCCTCCCAAGGAGGAGACCTACGGCTCCATCGAGGGCCTCATGCGGCATTTCGAGATCATCATGTGGGGCCGGGGCATCACGCCGCCCCCGGGCGAGGCCTACTTCGCGGTGGAGGGAGGCAACGGCGAGTTGGGCTTCCATGTGGTCTCCGACGGCAGGGACAAGCCCTGGCGGGTGAGGGTGCGTCCTCCCTGCTTCTTCAACATGGCCGCCTTGTCCCGCCTCTTGGAGGGCGGCGCGGTGGCCGACATCATCGCGACCTTCGGCTCCATCAACATGATCGCCGGGGAGCTGGATAGATGACCCCCGCAACGCAGAGGCCGCTGCCGTCTTCTGCTCGGCCGAGCGGGGGTTTTCGGGGGACTCAGTCAATCCTCTTATGAGTGTGCAAGAAACACGTCGAGAGCTTTCCCCGGCCGAGCTGGAGAGGCTCCGCGCATGGACCCGGGCCTATCCCTATCCCGAGATGGGCCTCATCGAGGCCTTGCGGGAGGTGCAGGCCGCGCGGGGGTTCATCTCCCTGGAAGCCGAGGCGCGGGCGGCGGAGGTCTTCGCGGTCCCCCTGCACCAGGTCCATGAGGTCGTGACCTTCTATCCCTATTTCACCACGGCGCCCGCCGCCAAGCACCGCGTCTCGGTCTGCGCCAACCTGAGCTGCCGCCTCGGGGGCTGCGACAAGGCGCTCGCCCATCTGCGCGCGCGCCTGGGCGTGGAGGAGGGGAAGAGCACCCCGGAGGGCCTCTTCTCCTACGAGGCCGTGGAATGCCTGGGCGCCTGCGACCACGCCCCGGCGTTCTCGGTCGACGACGAGCTCATGGGCGCCGCTTCCCCGGAGCGCATCGACGCGGTCCTCGCCGACGCCCGGGCCGGCCGCCTCCAAGGCATCGGAGGCGGGCCGCCTCCCCCGCGGCTCTCGGAGAGCGGCACTTCCTCGCCTATGCTCGGTCGCACTTCCTCTGCCGCGGCTTCACCCGCCGCGGGGCGCCTGCTCACCGTCCATTTCAAGGAGAATTCCCTGCACGAGATCGAGACCTACCGCAGGCTGGGCGGATACTCGGGCTGGGAGAAGGCGCGCGCCATGCCGCCCGAGGCCATCACCGCCGAGGTCAAGAAGTCCAATCTCCGGGGACTGGGCGGCGCGGGTTTTCCCACGGGCATGAAATGGGAGACCGTCCCCTCCAAGGCCGCGCGCAAGGAGCCCCACTACCTGGTGGCCAACGCCGATGAGAGCGAGCCGGGCTGCTTCAAGGACCGGGTGCTCATGGAGCGCAATCCCCACGCCCTCATCGAGGGCTTGCTCATCACCGGGCGGGCGGTGGACGCGGACGCGCTCTTCATCTTCATCCGGGGCGAGTACGCGAGGCAGTACCGGGTCCTCGAACGCGCCGTGTCCGAGGCGCGCGCCGCCGGCTTGCTGGGGTCCGCCGACATCCTGCTCATGCGCGGCGCCAACGCCTACATCTCCGGCTGCGACACCGCCCTTCTGGAGACCATGGAAGGCAAGAAGGCCTGGCCCCGCCAGCCCCCGCCTTTCCCCACGGGAGCGGGCCTCAAGGGGCATCCCACCGTCGTCAACAACGTGGAGACCCTGATGATGGTGGCCTCCGTCCTGCGGGAGGGCGGGGAGGCCTTCGCCAAGCTCGGGACCGCCAGGAGCGGCGGCACCTGCGTTTACTCCGTGAGCGGCCATGTCGAGAGGCCGGGGGTCTATGAGTTCCCCATGGGGGCGCCCCTCATGGACCTGCTGGCCGCGGCCGGGGGCATGAAGGGGGGCAGGCCGCTCAAGGCGGTCATCCCGGGCGGCACCTCCACGCCGGTGCTCACCGCGGAGGAAGCCCGCGGCATGAAGATGGATTTCGACAGCCTGCGCGCGGCCGGCTCCTTCCTCGGCGCGGGGGGCGTCATCTTCCTGGACGATTCGACGGACATGGTGGAGGTCCTGAGCGTCATCGAGCATTTCCTCTGGCGCGAGTCCTGCGGCCAGTGCACGCCCTGCCGCGAGGGCTCGGGCTGGCTGGATCGCATCCTATCGCGCATCCTCTCCCAAGGGGCCGCGCCCGGGGACCTGGAGAACATCATCCGCATCGGGGAGAACGTGACCGGCCGGGTCATCTGCGCCCTGGGCGACACGGTAGGCATGGTGGCCAAGGCGAC
>CAYWAR010000194.1:0-1520 GCA_964455765.1 uncultured Elusimicrobia bacterium | reverse complement strand
GTGGAAGCGGAGGAGGGGGCTTTGGTCATCGAGGTGGCCAAGGCCAACGGCATCGAGATCCCCCACTACTGCTATCACGAGGCCCTGGGCAACCCGGGCATCTGCCGCCTCTGCATCTGCGAGGTGGAGGGGGCTCCCAAGCCCATGGTCTCCTGCCGCCTCCCCGCGCGGGAAGGGCTCGTGGTCAAGACGAATTCCCCGACGGCCCGCCGGGCCCAGGCCTCCTCCCTGGAGTTCCATCTGGTCAACCACCCGCTCGACTGCCCGGTCTGCGACCAGGCCGGGGAATGCTTCCTGCAGGACTACTATCAGAAGTTCGGGCTCTACACGAGCTCGGTCCGGGAGGACAAGCCCCATAAACCCAAGCGCGTGGACATCGGCGGCCATGTCATGCTCGACGCCGAGCGCTGCATCCTCTGCACGCGCTGCGTGCGCTTCCTCGACAAGATCACCGGGACCGGGGAGCTGGGCGTCTTCGAGCGCGGCGACCGCTCCGTGCTCGCGCCCTATCCCGGCAAGCGCGTGGACAACCCCTACTCCGGGAACATCGTGGACATCTGCCCGGTGGGCGCCCTGACCGACAAGGATTTCCGTTTCTCCGTGCGCGTCTGGTACCTGGAGCGTTCGCCCTCGGTCTGCACGGGCTGCAGCCGGGGCTGTTCCATCGAGGTCCATGCCAACAACAAGCGGCGCTGGCACGCCTCGGGCCGCCGGGCGGCGCGCTTGAAGCCGCGCTTCAACCCCGAGGTCAACGGCCACTGGATGTGCGATGAGGGACGCTATTCCTACAAAGGCATCGACGCCAAGACGCGCCTCTCGGCGGTCTCCGCTCTGCGGGAGGGAAAGCCCTCCAAGGTGTCCTGGGACGATGCCTTCGCTTCCATCGCCCGGGAACTCCGCGAGGGCTGCCGGTCCAAGGGCTCCAAAGGCCTGGCCGTGGTGCTGAGCGGGACGCTCTCCAACGAGGACCTGTTCGCGGCCAAACTGCTCTTCGTCGACAAGCTCAAGGCCGGGCAGCTGCTCCTTGCTCCCGGGCCGGACCAACTCGGGGAGGAGGACCAGCTCTTAAGGAAGAAGGAAAAGGTGCCCAACCTGAGAGGGGCACAGGCCATGGGTTTTGGTGCGGCGATAGAGGAAAGTTCCTGGGAGAAGATACGCGAGGGCGCCGGCCGCGGCGCGATCTGGGGCCTTTGGATCGTGGACCGGGACCCGGTCGCGGTCTGGGGGAAAGCCGCGGCCGCCGCGGCCCTCAAGCCTCTCTCCTTTTCCCTTTACCAGGGCTCGCAATCCAATCATTTCGTCCAGGATGCCCGCTGGGCGCTCCCCTCCTGCTCATTCGCCGAGGAGGAATCGACTTTTACTAATTTCGAGGGCCAGGTCCAGCGGACGGCCCAGGCCTTCCCGCCGCTGGGCGAAGCCAGGGCGGATTGGGAGATATTCGGCGGCGTGCTCAAGGCCTTGGGTGAGCCCTTCTCCTTCGAGAGCGCCCGCTCCGTTTTCTCGGCCCTCTCCTTGAAAGA
>CAYWAR010000193.1:0-5426 GCA_964455765.1 uncultured Elusimicrobia bacterium | reverse complement strand
ACCGCCGCCCGTGAGCCTGCGGGCGGCCGGGCTTGACATGCCGCCTGAGGCGCCGCCCCCTTCGCGAGAGGTGAACGTCCTCGCTCCGGGGACCGCGGCCCCTTGGCCGCAGCCAAATCGATCCAGCGATTGGAGAGCGCGGTCCGGGAGGGGTCCTTAAGAAGGGCCGAAGCCGCGCTCAAGACTCGCTCATCCTTCCACGCCGCCTGGTAGGCTCCCCAGGCTTCCTTCAAGCTCATCGTCCGGAGGTCGCCGCAGAGGAAGGGGAGAGCCGCGCTCGCCTTGATCTTCCCATTGGGCAGCAGCAGCAGGGCGGCCGGAGGCCGGGCCGCCGCCCCCTTCGCGAGAGGAGGACTTCCGCGCTCCGAGGACGGCGGCCCCTTGGCCACCGCCTCCCGCAAAGCCTCCTCGAGGGAGGAGGGCCGGAAACAGAGCTCCATGCGTCCGCTGAGTTCCCATTCCTTGGCCTCGAGCAGGGAAAAGAAAGCGGCGTATTCCGAGGCCGAGGGCGCCAGGCGGTCCCAGAGCCTGGCCGCGGTGCCCACGCGCATGAGGCGTCCGGTGTTGAAGCGGAAAGCGCCCAGTTCCAACGCGAGGTCCAGGACCCGGTCGGCCTGCCCGATGTTCAGGCGCGTCGGAGCGAAAGTGACCTCCAAGGGCAGGCCCGCCTCCCGCACCGCGCGGCAAGCCTTGAGGGCCGCGTTGAGCGACGCGCCGGGCCTCATGCCCGAATAAACGGCCTGAGTGGCCCCATCGAGGCTCACCTGGACGGAGCGTATGGGCAGACGGCTCAAGCGTCTCGCCTGGGCCGGCCCGAACCTCTGCCCATTGGTCTCGATCTTGAGCTGAACCCCTCCCCGTCCGAGCGTTTCGGCCACCTCGAAGAAATGGGGCGCGAGCGTGGGTTCCCCGCCGCAGAGCATCACGTAGGGCACCCCGCAGGCGAGGATGTCGCCGGCGACCCGGAGGGCCTCCTCCCGGCTTAGCTCATCGGGAAGGGCTTTCCCCGGAGCCGACTCGGTGCAGCAATGCAGGCAGGCGAGGTCGCAGTCCCGGGTCAACTGCCAGGAGATGAAAAGCGGGGAGGAAAGGCCGTTCATGTCCATCATTTTACACCAAGAGAGACACCGTAAAACATCCCGTCCCCACCAGATAGGCCAAGACGATGTAGCGCACGGCCGGGACGAAGCGGCGCGGCTCATCGTAGGTCTTGGACGCTTCCTTGAAACTCAAGAACAGCAGGGGCAAGGCCGCCAGGGCCAGCAAGGCGGTCCGAGGGAAGAGGCCCAGCGCGGCGCCGGCCGCCGGCACGACCAGGCCGAGCGCGGCCAAAGCGCTGTACAGGAAGACCCCGTTCTTGCGGCCCAGGCGAACGACCAGATTGCGCTTTCCCACCAGCCTGTCCTGGTGGTAATCCGGGATCTCGTTGACCACGGCCAGGGCCGCGATGAGGCAGGCGGGGACCAGGGACGCCAGCAGGGCTCCCCAGGAGAAGCGATGCGTATGAAGATGGAGGGAGCCCAGCGTCATCCAGGGGCCGTAGGAGAGCGCGATCACCGCCTCCCCTAAGCCGCGGTAGACCCACCGGATGGGCGGACCCACGTAGAAAACCGCGGCCAGCCCCCCCAGGAGCGTGTAGAGCAGAATGGGCCAGCCGCCCTCCTTGGCCAGAAAGAGGCCCACCGAGGCCGCGGCCGCGAAGGCCAGCACCCCGAGATAGAACATCCACTCCGGGATCTCCGCCTCGTCATCGGGGTTGAACACCCGGTCCGTCCCCATGCGCGCGTCGAAATACTCGTTGAAGGATTCCACTCCGACCACGGCCAGGAAGATCCCGGCGAAGCCGGTCCAGAAGATGCGCGCGTCGAAGACCCCCTCCATGCCCCGGGCCCACGCCGCGCCCAGCAGATAGGGGAGCAGGCCCGCGTACAGGAAGAAACGGTAGCGGATCATCGAAAGGATATTCACTCGACCTCGATCCAATCGTGCAGGCCGGCCAGCAGCTTGGGGTCCTTCTCCAACTCCGCGACAAAACCCTTCACTTTGGGGTGCTCCCAGGCCTTGAGGAAGGAGGCCCACACGGAGAGCAGGGGCTTGCGGCGCAGGTCCCCGCACACGAAGGGCAGGGCGTTGATGAGCTTCACCCGGCCGTTGGGGAGTATGATGAAGAGGGCCGCCGGGTTCTCGAGCCGGTACTTGAGCTCTTCCAGGATGCCCATCTCGTGGTAATAGACGCGCATGCGCCCTTCGTACTCGACCGCCTTGGCCTTAAGCGTCCTGAAGAACCCGTCGTATTGCTCGGGGGAGGGCTCGATGAGATGCCAGGTGCGCACGGCGTTCCCCGTGAACATGGTCTTGCCGGTATAGAAGCTGAAGGCGCCCAGCTCGAAGCATAGGTCCACCACCGCGCCCGCCTCGGCGATGTTGAACTTGGTGGGAGAGAAGTTGATCTCTACGGGGACACCTGCGGCGCGGAGATTGCGGATGCCCTCTACCGCTTTCTCGAAGCGGCCGTGCACGCGCAGCTTGTTGAAAGAGGCCGGACCCGCTCCATCCAGGCTCACCTGCACGGCTTTCACCGATAAGGTTTTAAGCCTCCGGCAGGCTTCAGGGTCCAGATAATGGCCGTTGGTCTCGATCTTGAGGTTGACCCCGCGGCCGGTCGCGAAGGCGGCCATGTCCCAGAAGTGCGGATGGAGCATCGGCTCCCCGCCGGAGAAGGAGATGTAGGGGACCTCCGCCTCCGCGAGCTGGCGCAGGACGCCGAGCGCCTCGTCGCGGCCGAGCTCGTCGCGGAAAGCCTTGCCCGGGCCGCTCTCCTCGATGCAGTGCAGGCAGGCGAGATTGCACTCGTTGGTGATCTGCCAGGCCACGTAGAGAGGGGCGGCCAGATCGCAGGAGGAGGCTTGGGAGAGAAGAGGCGCCGCTGGGGCCTCGGGGGCGCGCGCTGGGGGAGTCAATCCGCGACCAGGCCCTGAGCCTTGAGCGAGACGATGAACTCGCGCGCGTCCTTCTCCATCGTCCCGTCCTTGTCGTCGAAGCGGGCTTTGAGGCGGGCGATCAGCTCGTCCTCGCCGCCTCCCGCCTCGATCTCCCGCACCACGGCCGCGCCGGTGGGGCTCAAGGTGAAGACCTTCTCGGAGCGCGTCTCGAAGAGCACGCCCCCGAATTTTTCTTCTCGGAACTTGACGAATTGCGCCAGTTTCATCGGTGACTCCGGGCCGCTCCATCCGCATCCGGCGTGAGCGGATTTCCGACCTGAATGTACGGATTTTATGGTATTGGGCGGACCCTGTCAACGAACGCCGGCCCTCAGGCCTTGGGAACGGACGGCGTCAGGGGGGCCAGCGCCGGTTGGAGCAGGAAAAGGGGGCGGACATAGCCGGCATAGAGCCCGAGGCTGAGGCGATAGATGGAGTAGGAGATGAAGTAGGCCCCCAGCACGTCCACGGTGTAATGATTGCGCGTGAGCAGGACGCTCGCGGCCATGACGATGGACCCTCCCAGGAACATCGTCTTCTGCGCCCTCGTTTCGAAGAGCAGGTAGAAAAGGAATGGGAAGGAGGTATGCCCGGAGAATACGAACTCGTTGTTGAAGGTCAGCACTCCCATGACGCGGTTGAAGAAGTAATCGAGCTTGCTCATGTCCATGATGCCGTGCGGCGCCCCGATGGGCGAGAGGAAAATGAAGGTGGAGCGGATGAACATGAAGAGCCCGAGGGTCAGGAGGATGAGCGGCAATTTGCGGGGGTAATAGAGCACGGCCACGGCCGCGGCGTAGAGATGCAGGCCGAGCCACCCCCAGGAGAGCACGGGCATGAGGTTGACCTGCGGCAGGCGGTTGAGGAGCCAGTCCGAGCTCGGGGGCAGGTGGCGCTGGTCGGCGTACCAGCCCAACTGCGTGTAGTAGAAATAGGAGAGCACGAAGAAGGTGAGCACGCCCGATAGCGTGATGATCCACCACTTGTAGTGGACCGTGTGCCACTCGTCCTTGATCTCGGCCAGCTCGGCGCGCGCCGCGCCCGCGAGCTTGAAGCGCTTGCGCAGGCGGGTGAGCTCCTCGGTGGCCTCGCGAAAGCGCGCCTCCAGCCGCGCGATCTCTCGTTCGAGCACGTCGAGCTCGGGGGACATGGCCTCGATTATACCATGGAAAGAGCGCGGCCCCGGCGTTCGCTCCGTCGGAAGAATTCGCAATCGCTTCACATATCCTTCGTGACTTTTTCCCCCTTTGAGCGTATATATGAGTAAGGGGTGGGCGTTCCCGATCCCGTGTAACATCCTTGATACCCACGCTTGCATCCCTGTGAATTGACGGTCCGGGATGCGCCTGCTAGAGTTGAGGAAAGGCATCGTCCAGGGCACAACCGGGGAAACCCGGTGCCGCAAAGCCTTCGGGGCTACAGAGCGCAACTCTACGCCGGCCGGGCTGCCGATCAAAGAGCCGACATCGGCAGCCGTGGCGTTTTCAGGGCCGCGAGGGGGAAAGCGGGTGGCTTCAAAGGGCTCAGCAGCGTTCGCGACGCTCGTACTGCTCTTTTCTTTTTCCGCCGTTCCATCCGGCCTTTCCGCCGGAAGCTACGAGAAGGCCGCCAAGGACATGGGACGCGCCGCTTTCCGGGGCAAGGTGCGCCGCATCGCGGTCATCCCCTTCACCCCCATCTCCGGCCGGGACGGCCAGGGGGGCCTGGTGCTCGCCGAGCGCATCACCGCCCGCCTCAGCGCGGAGCCCGGGGTGGAGGTGGTGGAGCGCACCCTGCTGGAGAAAGTCTTCAAGGAACAGGGCCTGGGCTATCAGGGCTGGCTCGACCAGCGCAGCGCGCGGAAAGTGGGCAATGTGCTGGGCGTCGACGGCCTGGTGACCGGCACCTTCCTGAAGCTCTCGCGCGACAAGATCGAGGTCAACGCGCGGCTCATCGACGCCGAGACCGCCCGGATCCTAGGCGTTTTCACCATGAAGGTGGAGAAGGATTGGGAAGACACGGGATTCGAGACGGACTTCTCCTTCCTGGTCCCCCCGCCCGATTTGGACGGGGCCGAGAATTTCCCCCCGGCCCCGTCCCTGATCTCCCTGAAACCCCGGCCCGCGCAAGAGGACTGCTCGGACTGGGAGAGGCGCGTCGATGAGATGCAGGAGGCCGTGCTCGAGTTCAAGGTGCGCCATTGGGCCCAGCGCCTGCGCGAGAAGGAGTTCACGCCCAAGGCCCTCACCCGCAACCCCGGCTCGGACATACGCAACATGGGCCTGCGCCAGGACTTCTACCGCAAACTGCGGGAGGCGCATGAGCGCGGCTTCGAGCCCCTCTCCATGCGCGAATCGGACTTCTTCGACCAGGTGGAGGCCAGCGTCGAGGCCATCCTGCAGCGCTGTTACTACTAGTGCTCCGACCGGATAATTATGCGCGATTTGGAGGTCCGAGCCTGAGTCG
>CAYWAR010000192.1:3018-5442 GCA_964455765.1 uncultured Elusimicrobia bacterium | reverse complement strand
CCTGCTCCTCATCGGGGCCGTGGGCCGGGTCGTAGACCGGACATCGAGCCGCCGCGTGCTCGTGCTCTGCGACCTCGCGGCCTTCGCGGTGAGCCTGTGCGCGGCCTTGGCCTTCCGCCATGGGCGCTTCGGCTTCTGGGGCGCCTGTCTGGCGGGGCTGCTCCTGGCCGCGGCCCAGGCCTTCTTCGACCCGGCCCTCAACAAGGCCGTGTCCGAAGCCGCCGCGCCCGAGGACCTGGAGGAAGCGGTGTCCCTGCAGTCCTCGACCCAGTCCCTGGCGAGCTTCGGCGGGGCCGTGGCGGGCGCCTTGCTCATCGACCGTCTCGGGGTGCTGGGCTGCATGCTCCTCAACGCGCTCAGCTTCGGGCTATCGGCCTGGGCCAACGCGATGCTCCGCCTGCCCCGGGCGGCCAAGGGGCCGCCGCCCCAGGAACCGTCCCATCCGGAGAACGGAGGGTTCCTCGCGGGATGGGACGCGCTCGAGGGGACGCCCTGGCTGAGGCAGGCGCTCCTGGGGTTCGGCTGCGTCAACTTCTTCCTGACCCCCATCCTGGTCGTGCTCCCTCTCTACGCGAGCCGCACCTTGGGCGGGGGAGCCTCGCTGCTGGGCTGGCTGGAGGCCGCGGTATGGGTCGGCATCCTGGCCGGGACGTTCTCCTCGGGACGCGTCCCTTCGGGCGGGAACACCCTCCGCCTGGGAGGGTTCTGCATGCTCGCGATGGTCGCGGGCCTGGCCCTGCCCGGGCTCATCGTCCACACGGGGATCCTCCTCGCGGGACTCTTCTGCGCCGGGTGCGCGCTCGGCGTCAACAACGTCAAGTTCGTCACCCTCTTCCAGGAGCGGGTGAGCCCGGAGCGCAAAGGGAGCTTCTTCGCCCTTATGCAGGCCCTCCTGACCTTCACCTTTCCGGCCGCCTTCCTGCTCTTCGGCCTCCTGGCCGAGCGCATCTCCCCGCCGGGCGTCTGCCTCATCCAGGCCGCGGGCATAGCGGCTTTGTCCATCTTCTTCTTCCGGCTTTCCAGGGAGGTCCGGGAGGGGGATTGACCGCGGTCATGCCCGCGGGTTGTCCTCGGTCGGGGAAATAATCGGAAAACAATGCGATAATAAGGGGAAATGAGCTTCCTGGTGAAGCATAGCGGATAAAATGAGACCGGCCGGTAATAGAGAGGATTTCTTCGACCCTTGGGAGTCCGCCCCCGAGCGGACCCGCGCGCGGGAGCGCGCGCGCCGGCTCGCCGAATACGTGCGCCATGCCCGGGGGCTCGCGTTTTATCGGGGCAGGCTCGCGGGCTTCGACCCGCGCTCCGAGCATCCGCTCTTGGAAGTGCCCCCTTTGCGCTCCGAGGACCTGCGCCGCCTCCTGCCGCCGGCCGGCAAGGGACTGCTCACCCCCCTGAATCCCGGCTACACCGTGTTCCAGAGCGGGGGCACCACGGGTTCGCCCAAGACCTCGCTCTTCAGCCATGCGGAGATGGAGGCTCTGGAACTGCCCAACCGGCGCGGCTTCCACGCCGTGGGCTTGCGCCGGGGAGACCGCGTGGCCAACCTCTTCGCCGTGGGCCAGCTCTACATGACTTTCCTCCACATCCACCGGGCGCTGGAAGCCTCCGACTGCGTGAACTTCCCTTTCTCCAACAACACCCCGCCGGAGTTCGTGCACTCCCTCAGCCGGCTCTTCCGCGTCAACGTGATGACCGGCATCTCCAGCGTGGTCCTCCAGTGCCTGCGCTCCTGGGCTAGGCTGGGGCTCAAGGGCACGCGCATCGAGAGGCTCTATTACGGCGGGGAGCATCTCTATGACGCGGATCGCGACGAGCTCCGCGAACGCTTTGGAATCCAAAAAGTCTTCGCGCCGGGCTACGGCACCGTGGATACCTGGTACATCGGCTACCAGTGCTCCGCCTGCGCCCCCGGGGTCTTCCACGCCCACGACGACCAATGCTTCATGGAGATCGTCGATGAAGGCGCCAGGCGCCCCTGCGGCCCGGGACAGGAGGGGATGCTCTACGCCACCGCCCTCCCTCGCCGCCTGACCCCCATCGTGCGCTATCGCGTCGGGGACCGCGCCCGCTGGCTCCCCGATCCCTGCCCCTGCGGCCGCACCACGCCGCTCTTCGAGCTGTTGGGGCGCGGCGACGACGTGCTCCGCATCGGCTACGATTCGGTCGATTACGCCTGCCTTCAGGACTGCGTGCGGCGCGTGCGCGGGCTCTCCGGCGCGGCCCAGATGCAGAAGAAGCGCGAAAAGGGGCGCGACCGCCTCATCCTGCGCGTGGAGAGCGCCCTGCCCGCCTCCTCGCGCCGGCGGCTCGGCCGGGCCCTCGAACGCGAGATGCTTTCTCGGCGCCCGACGCTCTCGAAGCTGCTCGCCCAGGGCGGCATACACCCCCTGCGCGTCGAGGTCGGCGCGGAGGGCTCGCTGG
>CAYWAR010000192.1:0-3008 GCA_964455765.1 uncultured Elusimicrobia bacterium | reverse complement strand
TTTCGGCCGCGTGCCTCAACCATTTCCTCGCGTTCGACCGCGAACGCTTCGGTCACAGGGATGGTCGCATCCGACCGAGGGATAAGCCGAGGAAGTGCCGCCTCCGAGGTCTTGGGGGCGGCCGAATGCGTTGGGGAGCAACCATGACCGAGGCCGAGGCGCGCATCGAGATCCCTCCCAAGGCCGAGTTCCTGGAGCCCGTCGTCGACTTCATCCTCGCCTACGCCGCGCGCATCCCCGGCGGGGCGAAGAAGCTGGACGCGCTCCGGGCCGCCCTGGTCCCGGCGCTGGGCATGGTCGTCGAGGTCAACGCGGCCGGAGCCTCCGGGGAGGCTATCGCCGTCGAGGTCGGCGAGAGCGGCGGCAAGCTCAAGGTGTTCCTCATCAACCGGGGCTCCCCCATCCTCCTGCGCGGGGGGCGCGAGGGCATCCACGGGGCGTACTACGCCAAGTTCCAGGAGGCCTCCAGGCACGCGGATTCCCTGTCCCTGGAAAACTCGGGGCGAAAGGGGCAGGTCTTGGTCTTGACGATGCGCCTGGACATGGGCTCCCGGCAGACGGCGCCCACGGACGCCGCGCCTGCCAAGGGCAGGCGGCCGATCCCGGAGGGGGAGGCGATGGCTCTTCGCATGCTCGCTCCGGGAGAGGAGGGTTCGCTCAGCCGTCTCTTCCATCTGGTCTACGGCTACGACTACATCAACGAGATCGTCTACTATCCCGAGAAGCTCAAGGCCCTGGCGGACGGGGGGGACCTGCTCTCCGTCGTGGCGGCCCGGCCCAACGGCCGGCTCGTCGGCCACGTGGGCCTCCTGCGGCGCCAGCTGGACCCGCCGGTCTATGAGGCATGCATGGGCGCGGTGGACCCGGCCGTCAAATCCCGGGGACTCTTCGGAAAGCTCTTCACCAAGACCATGGAGGTGGTGCGCAAGACGCCCATGAGCTACTGCCTCTGCGACCTGGTGACCAACCACGACTTCAGCCAGCGGCAGGTCGCCAAGTTCGGAGGCTTCGAGCTGGCGCTCTTGGCGGGCTCGCAGACGCGCGAGACTCAGGCTAGGCTCCAGCGACTGGGCCTCGGGCCGGACCCGGAGGACATGGACCGCTACAGCATACTCGTCTCCCTCATCCCCCAGGTCCCGCGCCCCTTCGGCGAGAAGGCGGTCCTGCCGGAAAATATCGGGGAGAAGTTCGGCTTCCTGCTCAAGCCTTTGGGCCTGGCGTGGTCGCCCACTCCGCGCTTCCAGACGCTTCCCGCGGGCGGGGCTTTCAAGACGGTGTCCGAGCGCTCCCAGTCCGCGGTGCTCTTCGACCTGGAAGAGCCCGGCCGCCGGGCCGCCGAGGACATCGTGGAGTCCTGGAGCTCGCTGCTGCGCGACGGCTTCGAATACGCGGGCGTGGACGTCCCCTTGGACGCGCGGGGACTGGGCACGCTCTACGACCTGCTCTCGGGAGCGGGGTTCTTCGCCGCGGGCTTCGTTCCCTACCGCGGTTCCACGCGCCTGGGATTCCGCTTTCAGGCCCTGGGGCCGACCAAGGTCGCCTTCGACAAAATCCGCGTCGCCACGGAGCGGGGCAAGAAGCTCCTCGCCGCGGTCCAAGGCGACTACGAGGCCACCCGTCTCTTATGAGCACCGAGCGTTTTCCCCGCGCGGAAGCGGTCTGCCGGATGGGTGAGCCCCATCTCTGGTCCAGAGCCAAGACGCGCGGCCTGGTGGACGCCTGCCGGGAGATGGCCCTCTACCATGAGCGCAATTGTCCGGAACTGCGCGCCCTCTACCGGCGCAGGGGCTTTTGTCCGGGCTCCCTGCGCGCCGAAAGGGACCTCGCGCGCATCCCGGCCCTGGGCGTGAGCGCCATGAAGAGCTTCCTGCTCCTCTCGCGGCCCGCGGGCAAGGCCTGCCTCAAGCTCACCTCCTCGGGCACGCGGGGCCAGAAGACGCGGATCTGGTTCGATGCGGAGAGCCTCTCGCGCTGCCAGGCCATGCTGGCCTCCCAGTGGGAGCAGGAGGGACTTGTTTCCGGGGAGCCGACCAACTATCTCATGTTCGTCCATGACCCGCGCGAGGCCAAGGACCTGGGCATCGCCTTCTCCGACACCAACCAGCAGAGGTTCGCCCCGGCCGCCGCCGCACATTATGCCCTGAGGCTCGACGGCCGCGGGGCCTGGGAATTCCAGAAACGCCGGACCTTCGAGGCTCTCGAGCGCTTCGCCTCGGAGGGCAAACCCGTCCGGGTCTTCGGCATGCCCGGCTTCATCCACGAGTTCCTGGACTTCATGCCCGGCCCCGTGCCCCTGCCCGCGGGCAGTTGGATGGTCACCGGAGGGGGCTGGAAGGCGGCGGAGGACAAGAAGGTCTCGCGGGAGAGCTTCCGCGAGAGGGTTCGCGCCCTCCTGGGACTCCCTGTGGAGCGCATCCGCGACGCCTACGGCATGGCCGAGCATTGCGCTCCCTATCTCGAGTGCCGGGAGCACCGGTTCCATGTGCCGGCCTTCTGCCGGGTCATCCCCCGGGACCCCTTCACGCTCGCACCCCTGCCTCCGGGCAAGACCGGGCTCATCGAGCTCCTCACCCCGTTCAACACCATGATGCCCAACCTGGCCGTGCTCTCCACGGACCTGGGCTTCATCGCCCCCGAGCCCTGCCCCTGCGGCTATGGCTCGCCGACCTTCACCCTCGTCGGGCGCGGCGGGACCGCCAAGCACAAGGGCTGCGCCCTGCACGCCGGGGAGATCGTCCGGAGGTCCTCATGAAGCCCGCGCCAATGCCGCTGAACATGCGCGGCCTCTGTTCGCCGCGCACGCGGCAGGCCCGGCGCCGTGGAAATAAAATAGACTCCTATTAAAACAGAAAGTATAGTATATTGTTTTTATACAGAACGATAATAGAGCGAGGGGAAGGACCATGAACGCCGTCTTCGAAGAATGGGACGCATACGCGCTTAAGACGGCGCTGATGCCGCGGGCTTTCAGCCTGGACCGCGTCGCCGGCGACGCCAAGCTCAAGATC
>CAYWAR010000191.1:0-5453 GCA_964455765.1 uncultured Elusimicrobia bacterium | reverse complement strand
CCAGATGGAGGCGGCCGTCGTAGAGCGCAAAGGAGTAGGGAGACCGTGAAGAAGCGAGTTTATTCGCCAGTTCCGTTGTCGAGGTGAGGAGCTTGAGGTCGCACAGGCGCTTGATGCGCGCAAAGACCCTTGCGGACTTTTCAATGACCCGATGCGTAGGCAGAACCACGAGGCCGGGGTCGTTCTCCGGGCAAAGGTAAGCGAGCACCGCTCCATCCTCTTGCTTGGCCTTTCTGGCCTGCTCCAAAGCGACCCGGAAGCGGTGGTGCCCGTCGGCGATGAGTATGCGTTCCTGCCGGAAAGCGCGGGAAAGGGCTTCGGTCAAGCCGGCCTCGTGGATGATCCAGAACCTGCAAGACGCTCCGCCCGGAGCGCGGCCCCGGGCGTCGGGCCGCCGTCGGCGGACCGCCGAGAGTATCCGCCGGATCTTGCCGGAGCCATCCTTGAATAGGCCGAAAATGGGGCTGGTGTTGACCTTGAGCGCCTTGAGCAGACGCGTCCGGTCCTGCCTGGGCTTCGATAGCGTGCGCTCGTGGGCCATGACCCGCGCCGCGCTGTCCCGGTCGAGCCCCAGGGCGGCGAGGAGGCCGAGCCGCGTGAAGGAGCGTCCCTCATGCGTGAATTTCTGTTCCAAAAGATAAAAGGATGGCGCCGCATCTTGGAGTAAGGCGCCGTTTTTCATCCAAGTGCGCCACTGCTTGGCCGCGTTGCGGTAGCGCGTCCGGACGCTCCCGAACGGAAGCTCGACATGGATGGCGTTGACGGGCCTTCGGCGGAGCTTGCGCGCGAGTCCCTCGGGTATGACATCATAGGGCGGACAGATGGAATCGCCGAGCCTTGCGAGGCGCGGGTCGAATCGGACCCCCCGAAAAGCCGAAACCCGGAGCATGGACCCCATGCTCCCGAATTTCCCCCCCCCTGTCAAGTGGGGTCAGACGTTGACTTTCGGAACTTGTTTTTAGCGCGTGATAATAAGTTCAATAAGTCAACGTCTGACACCGAGATATGATCAAGCGGGATTGGTTCAAGCGGCAGATTGAGATATTGGCGCAGGCGCTTGGAGCGGCGCTTGGGCTCAAGGGTCGGGGCGACATCCAGGGCTCGATCGCGGAAATCGAGACGGCCATCCAGAAGGCGTTCGGGATGAGCGGGAGATTGGCACTGGGGTTCTCGCTGGAAGACTTTCTTTCTCTGGCTTGCCGGGGGGATAGGCCGACTCCGGAGCTCTTGTCCACCCTGGCCGGACTCTTCCAGGAATGGGGCGCGCTCCTGGAGGCTCAGGGCTCCGCGGCCGAGGCCGCAGCGGCCCGCGAGCGCGCGCAGGACCTTCTTCGGCTTGCTGAGGCAGAGCGCGATGGATAAGCGCTATAATTCCGGGGGTGGACATACTGATATTCGGGGGGAGCTTCGACCCGCCGCATCGGGGGCATCTGGCGCTCCTTAAGGCCGCCCTCAAATCCCTCAAGCCTGAGCGCGCCTATGTGGTCCCCGCGTTCCATTCTCCTCTCAAGCCTCTCTCCGGCACGCCCGGCAAGGAGCGGCTGGCCCTGGTCAAGGCGGCTTTGCGGGAGGGGCTGAACAAAAAGGAGCTGGACAAGGTTCGGGCGCATCCTTTCGAGCTCGCGCGGGGACGCAAGACTTTCGCTTTCGAGACGGTCCGCTTCTTCTCGAGACTCCATCCCGGCGCCCGGATTCATTTCCTCGTCGGCAGCGACTCCCTGGAGAGCTTTCCCCGGTGGAAGCGCGCGGCCGAGTTATCCCGGACCTGCCGCTTCCTGGCGGGAAGGCGGCCCGGCGTGGACTCGGCCGAGGGCTGTCATCTTCCTCCCGTGAGCTTCTTGCCCGGGAGCTTTCCGGACATTTCCTCGACCGAGCTGAGGGCGAGGCTCCTCGCGGCCGAGGACGCGAGGGACCTTGTCGGCGCAGAAGTGCTCCGGGTCATCGACGAGAAAAGGCTTTACGGCGGAAGTATCCGCGCCGAGCTCTCCGGCATGCTCAAGCCGGAGAGATACCGGCATACCCTCTGCGTGGCGCAAAGGGCGCGCCGCTTGGCCCGGCGCCATGGGCTCGACGAGGAGAAGGCCGCCTTGGCCGGACTGCTCCACGACTGCGGGAAATCCCTCTCCTCCGAGCGCAAGATCGCCCTCCTCCGGCGGGCCCGCGCGAGCGTCCCGGCTTTCCTAGAGACCGCGCGGCGCTCTCCGGGGCTCTTGCACGCGCACGCGAGTGCGGTGCTGGCCGAGCGGCGCTTCGGGGTCTCGGACCCCGAGGTGCTCTCGGCCATACGCAAGCACACGCTCGGGGACTTGGACATGTCGCCCCTCGACCTCCTGCTCTATGTCGCGGACGCGAGCTCCTCCGACCGCGATTTCCCCGAAGTCGATTCCATACGCCGAGCGGCCAAGAGAGGACTCGAAGCCGGGTTCCGCGAGGCTCTTAGGGTCAAGCTCGCTTATGTGCTCAAGGAAGGGGGCTGGATGCATCCCTTGGGGCCTCGGCTCTGGAATCAGGGGATCAGTTGAAGGTCGACTTCAAGGGCTGGGTATTGGCCGGGATGCTCCTGAGCGGGGTGGCGGCCCTGGCGGCAGCGGACCTGCGCTCCGGCCTGGCCGAGGGCCTGCGCTCCAGGGAGCCGCTGACTCTCCTGGTGTCCATGCGCTTCCAGGGCCAGGGAAACACGGTCCCTCCGGCTCTCTACGCGCTCTTCTACGGGCCCAAGCGCGGGACGCTGGAGGTGGTCACGATCCCCTCCTCGGCCCGCGAGGACGCGCGGTCCTCGAGCGGGACGGTGGCCGACATATACGGCAGGGCGTACGCGCGCGGAGCGGCTCCCGAGTTCGCCTCGCGCACGGCCGCCGAAGCCGCCGCGCGCCGCGTGGGCGGCGCGGTCCAGATCCTCGAGCTCGTCGCGGATTCGGCGGAAGGGTCTTTTCCGGAGAGGGTGCGCGAGGGTCTCGCGGCCGCGGCCGGGGACCCGCTCTTCTGGTTGAGGGCGCGCCGGCTCAAGGCGGCCTTCCAGCTCGCTTCGCGCGGAGGGCTCTCCCCCTACGACGCTTTTCTTCTCTCCTGGGCCATGGCCCGTCTGAGTCCGAGCGTGGTGGCGCTCTCGCGCATGCCGGCGCCCGAGCTCGTCCCCGTCTTCCTGGAGGGTGTGCGCGCCCGCGCGCGAGGGCAGGAGGCCGTTCTCGAGGACCGCGTGAGCGTGGAGATATTCAACGCCTCCGGCGCCGCCGGACTCGCCATGCGCGCGCGAAAAGTATTAATATCCTCGGGCGACCCCGGATTCGACGTGGTGCATTGGGGCGACGCGCGCGCGGCCGAGGGTTCGATCCGGTTCATCGACCGCGAGGGCCGGCCGGCGGCCGCGGAAGCGGTGCGGCAAGCCTTGGGCTGTCCGCCCGCTCCGACGCAGACCGAGATGGAGTCCGACCCGCGGGCGGCCGTGACCGTGATCCTCGGCGGCGGGTATCGGGCGTGTTCCCGGCTCGCCGGCGCGCCGATTTTCTAAGACGCAGAGAGCACCTGGAGGGATGGATGGAGCTAGTCGAGATACTCAAGCAGGCCGTGGGAGCCGGAGCCAGCGACATCCATTTGGTTATCGGCAAGGTGCCCATGATGCGCCTGGACGGCATCATCCAGGAGATCCCGGGCTTCAGCGTCCTGACCGGGGACGAGTCCAAGCGGCTCATCTATTCCATCCTCTACGAGGAGCAGCGCGCCAAGTTCGAGGAGAACTGGGAGCTCGACTGCTCCTTCGCGGTGCGCGGCTTCGCGCGCTTCCGCGTCAACGTGCTCCTGCAGAAGAACGGGGTCGAGGCGGTCATGCGCGTGATCACCTCCAAGATTCCCACCCCGGAGCAGTTGAGGCTCTCGCCCACGGTGATGGGCTTCGCCGACCTGCCGCGCGGGCTCGTGCTCGTGACGGGTCCGACGGGCTCGGGCAAGTCCACCACGCTCGCCTGCATCATGGAGCTCATCAACCAGAAGGAAGAGTGCCACATCCTCACGGTGGAGGACCCCATCGAGTTCGTCTACGAGTCCAAGAAGAGCATCTTCCGCCAGCGCGAGGTGGGGCAGAACACCAAGAGCTTCAACCATGCCTTGAAGAGCGCCCTGCGCCAGGACCCCGACGTCATCCTCGTCGGAGAGCTGCGCGACCTGGAGACGATCGCGCTGGCCATCACTGCGGCGGAGACCGGGCACCTCTGCTTCGGCACCCTGCACACGCAGGACGCCCCCTCCACGATCGACCGCATCATCGACGTGTTCCCGCCCCACCAGCAGACCCAGATCCGGGTCCAGCTCGCCGTGACCCTCATGGGCGTGGTCAGCCAGATCCTCGTCCCGCGCGCGGACGGGCAGGGCCGTGTGGCGGCCCGCGAGATCATGGTCATGACCCCGGCGGTCAGCAACCTCATCCGCGAAGGGAAGACGCACATGATCTACGGCGCCATCGACACGGGCGCCAAGTTCGGCATGGTGCCCATGGACAAGGCCCTGGCCGAGCTCTCCAAGGCGGGCTCCATCACTCCCGAGGAGGCCGTCAAGCACGCGCACAGCCCGAAGACCGTCGAACAACTGCTGGGGCTCAAGCCCAGCGCGGGCTCGGCGCAGTTGATGGGATGAATAAGGAAGGACCTGATGAAACGGCATATCGGCCCCCCGGACGGAAGCACCCCCCCCTGGGGGAGGCGCTGACACCATGGACCACCTAAAGCTCCTGAAGTCTTTGCGGCTGCTGGCTTCGATACCGGAGGAGAAGCTCGCCACGCTCTCCGATTTCCTGATACCGACCCCCTTCAAGGACGGGGAGACGATCTTCGAGGAAGGCACCAAGGGCGAGAGCCTCTTCTTCATCTCCGAGGGGCACGTGCGCATCGCCAAGCGCCTCCCCTCCAAGGACAAGCCGGCCTACAAGGACCTCGCCATCCTCGCCCCGGGCGACTGCTTCGGCGAGATGTCGCTCATGGAGGAGGACGCGGACCGCTCCGCCAACGCCATCGCTTCCGGGGACTGCCTCCTGCTCAAGCTCAGCCGCCCGGACCTGCACCGCTGGCTCAAGTCGGACCCGGTGCTGGCGACCGCTTTCTTCTCTCAGCTCGTCAAGGTGCTCGCCGGCTATCTGCGCCGCTCCTCCAACGAGCTCACCTTGCTCTTCGATCTCAGCCAGATCCTCCTCGAGCCGTTCCCCAACCCGCGGGACCTGCTCGTGCGCGTCCTCGACTGCCTGCTCTCCCACATGGAAGGCGACTGGAGCGCGGGGGCCTACGTCTACAATGAGTTCAACGACGAGATGGACCTGGCCGCCGCCGAGGGGGACTTCGCCTCGGTCCCGGAGGAGCTCAAGGCCGCCGCCCCCTCGTCGTCGAGCTCCTGGCTCGACGACAGGACCTACCGCGTCGTCTTCCCGGGAAAGAAGCGGGCGACCGGCTTCTTCCTCTTCCGCCGCGCCG
>CAYWAR010000190.1:0-5462 GCA_964455765.1 uncultured Elusimicrobia bacterium | reverse complement strand
GATCCCCCCGCTCCCAATAGACCTTCCCCAGGTGGAAAAGCGGCTCGGGCAGTCCCGGCCCGAGCCGGGCCGCCTCCTCGAGGATTTCCACACCCTCTTTCTGCCTTCCCCTTTCCAGCAAGGAGATGCCCAGCGATGCGAGTCCCTTGCCGTGCGGGTTGAGCCGGGCCGCCTCTTCCTGGAAACGGCGCTCGTCGGACCATGCCCGGTTCCTGGCCACGCTCAAGCCCCCATACCAGCCGGACAAGGAGAGCACCGCGACCGCGCGCCAAGGCATGCCGACACGGGAGAGCGCCATGGCCAGGCCGAAGCAATAGCCGATCGAGGGCAGGAAGAGCGCGCGATCCGACCCCAGGACCGCGGTGGCGCCGAGCAGATTCGATTCCGGGAGCCATAGAAGGAACGCGAAGAGCGTCCAAAACGCGTAGCGCGACCTTTGCCGCAGGACGCCGCGGGCGGCCCAGCCGAGCAGGACCGCGGCGGCGATCAAGACTCCCCAGGACGCGAGGTCCGCGGGCTGGGAATCCGGGAAGAAGGGCCGCGCGTAATCGCCCTGGAGTCCCGTGCCGCTCACTAAAGGAAATACATAGTGGCTCAGGGAGAAGCGCGCCATGGTAAGGAGACGGACCGGATAGGACAGGCCCTCGAAATAATCCCGGCCGCTTGCGGCGGCTCCCCCCGATGCCCACCGGCCGAGGATGAGCCAGGCGAGGGACATGCCCGCCGCGCTCAGATGCACCCAGCGGCGCGGAGCGTGCCAGAACCTGCGCCGGAGGAACACCCAATCCTGCAGAGCGAGGAGGAGGGGGAAGAGCAGGGCTTGCTCCCGGCTGGCCAGCGCCAACCCATAATAGAGGAAGCCCGGCCAAGGCCTGGGCCGGCGCCGTCCGAGCTCCCGCCAGGCCAAGAGGAGAAAAAAAAGGAGGAGGAGTTCCGCGCGCTCGGAGGCGTAGGCGACCACCTCGCAGTGGACCGGCAGCACGGCGAAGAGGCAGGCGGCCGCGAAAGCGGTCCGGCGCGAGCAGAACCTCCTGCCCACCAGGAACAACAAAGCGCAGTCCGCGGCGTAGAGCGCGGTGTTGACGAGATGCTGGACCCAGGGCGCGGGCCCCGCCAGTTGGCAGGAGAGGAGATAGCTGAGCATGGCCAGGGGGCGATAGGCGGGGGGCGCGACCTCCGTCCCCAGGGGCCCTTCCCACGAGCGTCCCAGAAGCAGGGCGGGGAGCCCGGACCACCCGCGCAGCAGGGGGTTGTCGGCCAGCAGTTGGAAGTCGGAGCGCACGAAACCTCCGGCCAGGGTGTTGCCGAACACCGCCGCGGCCAGCAGGGCGCTCAGGACGGCCCAGGCCTCGTCGGTCTCGGGCAGGAAGCCGGTGGAGAGCCGCTCTCGCATCCCGCCTAACCCCAACGGGCTCGCAGGAGCTCGACTCCCGCGAAACCGTACATGGCGAAGAGCGCCATGGCCCCGATGGAGAGGAGGAGGGCGGCCCAGCCCGAGGCGATGAAGAGGATGTCGTCCTCGATGATCCCGACCGAGAGCAGAAGTCCGGCCAGGGCCGGCGGGAGGCCCAAGGGCGGCGGGAGCGGCGGCATCAGGAGCGCTCCGGCCAGCGCGAGAGCGGCTCCGTTAAGCCTGCGCACGCCCGGGTGCTCGGTCAGGAAGCGGCCCCGGGGACGCACCCAGTGCTCCAGCGGACGCAGGAGCACGGCCATCGAGTGGAAAGCCAGGCGAAAGAGCGTCGAGGGCAGCCGCCGGTCGAGCAGGCGGCGCGGGATCCAGGGGCCTTTGCCCAGGGCCATGCGCCCCCCCGCCATCGCCACCATCGCGCCGAAGGGGATGGAGAGGCCCAGGAGGGGGACTTGGGAGGCGAAGACCACGCAGAGGAGGAGCGTGAGCAGTCCGTGCTCGCGCGGCGTCATGCTCCCCAGGAGCGTCCGGAAAGTCGTCTCCGGACCCGAGCAGAGAGACGCCAGGCGCTCGAACTCCTCCGAGAGGCGCGCCAGGGGCTCCGGCTGGGGCTTGGGCCGCTTCCTGGGCGGGAAAAAGCCGCGCGCGGAGGACATGCTATCGCTCGACGCGGGGCAGATAGCCCCGCGCGCGCATGCGCTCGAGATAGACCCCGATCTTCTTGAGGGTCACCGGGTCCGGAGACCGGGAAGGATGCAGGCGGTAGGGGCTCGGCAGAGCGGCCACCAGCGCCACCGCTTCCTCGGGAGTCAGCTCCGCGGCATGCTTCTCGAAATAGGCCCGGCTCGCGGCCTCGGCGCCGAAGATGCCTTCCCCCCACTCCACGATGTTGAGATAGAGCTCCAGGACGCGGTCCTTGTCGAGGGAGCGGTCCAGGTGCCGGGCGATGAGCAGCTCCTGCAGCTTCCGGGCGGGGCTGCGGCGCGGGGAAAGGAAGAGGTTGCGCGCGACCTGCTGGGTGATGGTGCTCGCGCCGCGGGCGAGCTTCCGGCGCCGGAGGTTGTAGCCCATCGCCTGCTTGAGCGAGGGCCAGTCCACGCCCCGATGGGAGTAGAAGGAATCATCCTCGGCCACGAGCACGGCGCGGCGGAGGTAGGGGGACATCTCCTCCAAGGGAGTCCACCGCATCGAGACCATGGGCTTGCCTCCGCGCTGGAGGATGCGGCGCACGTAGAGCTCCATGTATTTGGTGGTCTTGGGGTTCTCGGACCGCAGCTCCGAGACGTCGGGCAGCCAGGCCCAATAGGCCGACATGAACGCCCCGCACGCGGCGATGGACGCCGCGCACGCCAGGAAGGTCCTGCCGGCGAGCGGAGCGGCCCCGGCCCTCATCGGCCGCCCCGCAGGGAGATGACCTCGAAACGGACTCCCGTCACACCGAGCGCCGCTTGCGCGGCGCTGACATAGTAGGCACCCTGGGCGGCGGAGCCCCGCTACAGGGAAGAGCCTCGCCCGGACGCCGCCCCTTCCGTCTTGTAATCGGCCACCACGACGGCCCCGTCGAGGCGGTAGAGGAGGTCCATGGTCCCGCGGACCACGCGCCCTCCCTCGGCATGGACGAAGGGGACTTCGCGCCCGAGGATCTCGGCGCGGGCGAGCTTTCGCGCGGCCTCGCCGCGCAGGAAGCTCTCGAGAATGAGGCGGCATTCGCGCGCGATCCTGCGGGTTTCCCGCGGCCCGGAGGCCAGCAAGGCGGCCCGACGCTCGATGAGCTCCGCGAGAGACTCCCCCTCCAGCGACGCCCCCGCTGAGAAATCCCAGCGCTCGAGCGCCTCATGGCAGAGTTTCCCGATGAGCCGGGATTCTGCCGGCCGGAAACCCGGCTTTCCGGCGCCCCGGGGAGCCTCGCGGCGGCGCGGCGGGGCTTCCCCCTCCCCCTCCGCGCTGGGAGCGAGGAAGAGCCGGGAGGCGGCCAATTCCTCCTCGGTCTTGCGGCGCCTTTCCCATGCCCGGGCGAATGGGCCCGGCCGGGGAGGTTCCCAGGCGCCGCCGGCGGGGACCGACGCGGCCGCGGGGGAGGGGAGAGCGGGGGTCACGGCCCGGCGCTGGAGGGCGCCCGAGCGCTCCAGCAGGGAGGAGAAGGAGGAGGACTTCCCGCTCCCGCCCAGGAGAAAGAGGCGCTCCTTGGGCCGGGTCATGGCGACGTATAGGACACGCGCCTCCTCCGCCCGCTGTTTCCGGGCTTCCTCCGCGGCGAGCACGGCCCAGGCCGCGTTAACGGCCCCGGCGCCGGGGAACCGGAGGCCCACGGCCCCGTCCGACCAGCGGGAGAAGACCGCGGCATCGGGCGCGCCCCCGGGCACCGTGCCCGAGAGGTTCGCGAGGAATACCACCGGATACTCCAGCCCCTTCGCCTTATGGATGGTCATCACGCGGACCGCGTCGAGGCGCTCGTCGGCCAGGGGACTCTCCCCCTCCTCGCGCAGGGTCCGGACCGAGGTCTCCACATGGGCGATGAACTCCTTGAGCGTCCAGCCCTTCTCCGATGCCGAGAAGGCGATGCGCTGGAGTTTCCACAGATTGGACGCGGTCTGCTGGTGATGGTAGGCCTCGGCGGCGAGCTCGACGAAGCCGGTCTCCTCGAAGGCCCGGCGCACGAGGTCGGCGACGGGGATGCGCCCGGCCTGCGCGTGGAGGGTCCGGAGCTTCGCGTAGAGGCCGGGGAGGGAGCGCCCCTGCGCGCCATCCCTTTCGCGAGAGGAGAACGGCATCGCTCCAGGGACCGCGCGCCCTTGCGCGCGGTAATCGAGGAGGCCCGCGCGCGCGAGGCGATAGAGTTCCCTGTCGTCGGTCCCGGAGAGCGGGGAGCGCAAGAGCCCGGCGAGCGCGGCTTTGTCGCCCGGGTCGTCGATCGCGCGCAGGAGGTTGAGCGCGTCGACGACCTCCTGGGTCGCGAAGAAGCGCTTCTCCCCCTCCACCACGTAGAGGATGCCCCGCCGCCGCAGCGCCTCCAGATACAGGGTGAGGGGCGAGGCGCTGCGCAGGAGGAGGGCGATGTCCTTGAGCGCGTAGCTCCCTCGCTCCAGGGCGATCCAGCGTGCGATCCAATCCGCCTCGGCCCGGCGCGACTCCTCCGCGTCCGGGGCGCGCTCCCCTTCGCTCCCCGCGCCCGCCGCCCCCTTCGGGAGCGGAGCACGGCTGCCCTCCGAGGACGGCGGCCCCTTGGCCGCCGCATCGATCCAGAGCGGGGGCGTCCCCTCCGACCCGGCGCCGGGACGCGGATGGATGGGCAGGTAGCCGGCCTGGAGCCCGGGGGAATGACGCAAGAGGGACGGGAACACGCGGTTGACCGCCGAGAGGATGGCGGGGCTGCTGCGGAAATTAGTCTGCAGGGCGCAACGGAGGGCTCCATGGCGCTCCAGGTGCGCGGAGAAGGATTGGAGGGCATGGATGTCCGCGCCGCGGAAACGGTAGATGGACTGCTTGGGGTCGCCGACCACGAAGAGCTTGCCCGGGGCCGGACGGACCTCGGACCAGCGGCGCGCGCACGAGCCCTCCTCCTCCCCCAGGAACATGAGGAGTTCCCCCTGGACCGGGTCGGTGTCCTGGAACTCGTCGACAAGGATCGCCGAAAAGCGCCTCTTGAGCTCCGCGCGCGCGGAAGGATGCCCGCGCAGGAGGTCGCGGGCGCCGATGAGGAGCCCATCGAAAGTAACGCACCCCATGGCCCGGTAGCGCTCCCGGGCCGCGAGCACGAAGGGCTCCAGAACGCCGAGCGCGTCCCGGAACAGGCTCTCGGCGCCCGGGTCAAGGGAAGCCGCGACCTTGGCCAAGTCCTTGTACTCCTCCTTGCCGTCCTCGGACCAGTCCGCGGGCCAGGCCGGCGCGTGGAGCGTGGGAGGGGGCGAGCCGGGGCCGGTCCGCGCCCCCTCGACCGCGGCCGCGCAGGCGCCGAATCTCGCGCGCATCCAATCCAGATGCTCGAGGATGCGGCCGCGGGGCTTGGAGCGTCCCTCCCCCAGGCGGGAGACGGACTCCGCCATGGCCCTCAAGG
>CAYWAR010000189.1:0-5495 GCA_964455765.1 uncultured Elusimicrobia bacterium | reverse complement strand
GCCGGTGAAGGATTCCACCCGCTTCTCGGAACGGACGGGCTCCAGCGCCCGGCCATTGACGCGGAACACGGCCAGCCGCGCGTTTTTCGGATCGGACACCCACAGCTCATCCTTATACCAGGCCATGGCGGCCGGAAGGACCTCCGGGAGGGAATAGGCCTCCGTCCCCCCATCCGCTCCCTCGCCCAAGTGCCGGTAGATGGACCGGGTGACCGCGTCATAGGACCAGAGATTGCGTCCGTCG
The DNA here is from genome assembly GCA_964455765.1 of uncultured Elusimicrobia bacterium. Lineage (GTDB taxonomy): Bacteria > Elusimicrobiota > Elusimicrobia > UBA1565 > UBA1565 > CAYHRV01. The sequence continues at coordinate 5,251 of CAYWAR010000189.1, read as the reverse complement.
TGGGCCAAGGCCGCCGGCGCGGGGCCGGGCGCGGGCCAGAGGGCCTCCACCTTCGACGGGTCGTCGGAGCGGTGCCTCAGCACGCGCGCCTGCGCCGAGTCGATGGAATACAGGGAATCCCCCCAGACCGCGAGGGCCACGGGATGGTAGGCGCCGGAAGGCTTGGCCTTCAGGCTGCGCAGGACCCGCGAGGGGTCCTCCGGGCTCAAGGAGGTGAAATCGCCGTTCCAGTCGCACACCCACAGCGTGGACCCGTCGAAGGCCATCCCCGTGGGGTTCTCGGAGGACACCGGCGTCGAGGCGAGCGGCTCCAGGCGCAGGCGCTGGGTGTAGCGGTAGACGCCGAAACAGAGGGCCAGCGCCGCGGCGAAAGCGGCGGCGTAGACGGCCTGCCGCGCCGGGAAACGGGAGGCGAGGGCGGAGCGCACGGCCGGCGCGGGCTTATCGGAGGCCGCGCGCAGGAGCCCCGCCACCTTCTCGCCCGCTTCCGAGGATTTGCGCAGGATCTCGGCCATCTCCCCGGCGTAGCGGGTCTCTTTCTCCTCGAGTTGACGGAGGTTCCCGTGCCAATCCTCCCGCTCCTTGCGCAGCTTCTCCTCCCAGGCCGAGAGCTCGGTGCGTTTGGACTCCCAGGTGGAGCGCTCCCTCTCCCAGAGCTCCTGCCATTGCTTGCGCTCCTCGACCCAGATGTTCTGCAGCTGCTGGAAATGGTCCTCGACTTCCCGGACCTTCTCGATCGCCTTGTCGCGCTCCTTGTCGGCGGCGTCCCTCTGCTGCCTCTCCCGGAGCAGCTCGGCGAGCGTCTTCTCGACCGCGTTCTTGGCGCCCTTGATCTCCTCGCCCGACTGCCGGGCCCGGGCCTCGAGCTTTCCCGACTCCTCCTGCGCGCGCCGGGCGATGGCCTCGAGCTCCCGGATGTCGAGGAGGTACTGCTGCTCCCTCTCGGCCCACTGCCTCTCCACCTCTCGAAAGCGCGAGATCTCGGCCGCGAGCTGGGCGCGGGTCTGCTCCGCCAAGGAGCGCAGGACGCGCTCCTCCTCCCGGAAATGCTCCTCGCGCAGGACCAGCGCCTTTTGCGCCTCCTCCAGGCGCCCGGACATCTCGTAGACCTGCTGGGTGGCTACGGCATCCTCCCTCTGGAGCCGGCGGCGGAGGCTGGAGAGCTCGTTCTCGGCCGCCGAGAGCCTCTCGCGCACCCCGCGCAGGGTGCGCTCCTTGCTCTCCAGGAGTTCCTGGAGCTGCGCCGTCTGCGTCCGATGCTGGCGCTTGAGCAGGGAGATCGTCTCCAGGGACACCTCGCGCGTGATGGAGGAGGCGTCGGAGATCGCGCCGGAGGGCGGGGAAAAGCCGGAGAAAGGGCCCTCCTCCGGCCGGGGCGTCCCGGAGGTGACCTTTTCCCAAAGGCCGTCCAATTCCTTCTGCAGATCGTCGGGATTCATGCGCGCTGTTCCGAAAGTGTAACAGAAGTCACCGGCAAAACCATGACGGAGTTGTTACGGGTCATCGGGCCTTGCGCATGAGCCTCTGCAGCTCGCGATGGGGCTCGCCCAGATCCACGCCCGTGCCCTTGTATTCCCGCAGGATCTGCTTGACGCGCTCGAGCAGGGCCGGCTCCGCGGCCCCCTGGATCCTCAGCTCCTCGTAGGCCCTCCAATCCTCGGAGAAGAGCAGGTCCTTGTTCATCCGCCGCATCTTCTCCCGCTCCGCGGCCAGCCGTTCGAGGTCCCGCTGGGCCTGGCGCCGCTTCTCCTCGAGCTCCTTGAGCCGCATCTGCCTCTCCAGGGACTGGGCTTTCTCCTCCGCCTCGCTGCGCCCGGCGGACTGCTCGATGAGCTGCCCCCGGAGCGCGTCGATCTCATCGCGCAGGATCCTCAGCTCCTCGGCGAGCTTCCATTGCTTGATCTCCGCCGCCTCCAAGGCGCGGGAGAGGTCCCTGCGGTAGCCGAGCTCGGAGCGGAGCATCCGCTCGTATTCGGATTCCGGATTCCAGGAGCCGAAACGGTAGGAAAGGCTCACCGCGTGCCCCCCGCGGGAGCCGCTCGAAAGGGGGATGCGGACCGCGTAATCGAGCCGGGCTCCGGACTTCCCCCAGCCCAGGCCGAGGTTCCAGGCGCGGGCAAGGCCCCCGAAGTACAGGCCCGTGCGCCCGAGGAAGTTGCCCAGGGACGGGGTTCCCCAGCCGAATTCGGTCCCGAAAGCCCCGGAAGTCGTGGCATCGCGGGAGGGCGAAGGCTCGCGGCGGGTCAGGTCCAGGGCCAGCTTGAAGCGCCGGACCTGGTGCGCATAGCCGAATTTCACCATCACCGGAGCCCTATCCGGGATACCCGCCAGGTCCGTGCGCGGCCCGTTGATGTTGAGCGCCGAGAGGCCGACGCTCTTGTCATCGCCGAGCCGGAGCAGGAAGCCGGCGTCGAAGGCGGCCTTGGACGCTTTTCCCAAGTCCCGTTCCCCGGTCCGGGTCAGGGATTTCAGGGTCAGGCCTCCATCGAGGGTCGCGGCGCCGAATTCCCGCCAGCCCCGGGACGCCAGGACCAAGCCCAGCGTCCGGTCGATGGAAAGGTCCTTGATCTGGTCATGGGTCCAATACGCCCCGAGAGCTCCGGGAAAGGGGAACTGGGCGAATGGGATCCCCCCCGACACGCTCAAACCGTCGAGGTCGGTGGCCCCTGCCGCGGTATGGAAGAACCTGCGCAGGCCGAACTCCATGTCCGCCCTCTTGATCTGCCCCAAGGCGGCCGGATTCATGGCGGCGGCCCCGGTCTCATCGCCCAGCGCGGTGAGCGCGTCGGCCAGCGCGGCGGAGCGCGCCCCCAGGCCCACGTCCTCGTGAGAGGCGTGCGCCCAGGGCGCCAGCAGCGCCGAAACGGCCAATACCGCGCAGATCGGATGCATCCGAAGTTTGAATATATCAGCGAAAAATGACGATTTTATTACGCGGGAAGACCCGGCTGTTCCTTTTGAGTCTTTCTATAAGAAGCCAGACCGTCCCGGCCGTGGGATTTCACCCAATAGAGAGCCTCGTCCGCCCGACGGATCAGGGCCTCCGCAGTCCGGCCGTCCTCGGGATAGGAAGCCGTTCCCGCGCTGACGGTGACCCCGAGCGACCCCGCTTTGGAGAATTCCACCGGGACCCGGACGCTTCTCAATTCCTGGAAGAGCCTCCCCAGGCCGGCCACGGCCTCCTCTTCCCCGGCCTGGGGGAGGAGGATGAGCAGTTCGTCTCCCCCGTAGCGGGCGGCGAAATCGAGCTTGCGCAGGTTCCTCAAGATCGCCGCGCCGACTTCCTTGAGCACCGCGTCTCCGATCTGATGGCCGTAGGTGTCGTTGACCCCCTTGAAGTGGTCGATGTCGAGCAAGGCGACCGAGAGCCTCTGGCCGGAGCGCTCGGCGCGGTAGATCTCCTCCTGGAACCTCTGCATGAAGTAGCGCCGCACCGGGAGGCCGGTGAGGCCGTCGTAGAGCGAGAGCGCCTGCACCTCCTCGAAGAGGCGCGCGTTGTCGACGGCGAGCGCGATCTGGTCGGCGAAGGAACGCAGCAGGCCCAGGTCCGCGGCCGCGATCGTCCGCTGCGAGAACAGGTTGTCGGCGACGAGCAGGCCGGTCTTCTTCCCCCCGACGGCCAAGGGAAGATAGGTGATCCGGTCCTTAAACGGCTCCGCGAGGGGATCCTCCCCGTCCTCCCGGAGCAGCCTCGCGAAGCGATGGGCCCCGTCCAGAGGGACCTCCTCCCCGCGCAGGCCGGCCGTCCGTCCGCGCAGGTCCGCGCTCAACTCCCCCCGCAGCATGCCCGAGGCCCGGTCGATCAGATAGAGCCGCACCCGGTCGAGCCCGAACTGCCGGGAGATCCCCCGCAGGATCGACTTGAGCCCGTCTTCCATGCGCAGGGAGCCCGCGAACACCCCGCTCAATTCGGTGAGCGACTTAAGCCGGGCCGCCCGCTCGCGGCTCTCTTGGGACGCCCAGGTCTGGCGCAGTTCGCCCTCGACCTCCCCGGCCAAGAGGCGCGCGAAGGCCCTCTCCTCCCTCGAAAAAGGTCCGGCGGACCTTTCGATGCGCAAGACCCGGGAGACCCCCTCCTCCCGCTCCCGGCGCAAGGGGAGGTACAGGATGGGGCGGGGAGAGGCGAAGTCGAGGCTCTCCCTCTTCCCATGGAGCAGACGGTGCAGAGGCGAGGCGGGAACGGGCAAGACCACCTCGCCCAAGTCGACGCCGTCCCCTCCATCCACGCAGGCCTCCACGGCCAGGACCCCCCCCTCCTCGACGCGCAAGAGAGCGGCGCGGCCGGCGGAGAGCTTGGCGCACAGGAGCCGGAGCGCGCAGACGGCGGCCTCCTCCGCCCCCGCCGAGCACGCGCGGAGCTCTTTGTGAAAGAGGAAAAGCGACTCCCGGACCCTACGCATAGAGCGAGAGGAGATGGTCGGCTTCGGCCGCGGCGTGGACCGTTTCCTCGCGCAGGAGCTCGCGCGTGAAGGTCCGGCGCCAGACCGATTCCACCACGCGGCGGGACGCTCTTTCCAGGATCCGCCCCAAGGGCGGGAAGAGCGGGTGGTCCGGAAGAGTCCTCGCGCGCGACAGGCAGGAACGCAGTATCCCCGCCGCCTCGGGCATGCCCTCCAGAGCCTCGGCCAGGGCTTTCTCTTGCGCGGGCAAGGCCCCGATGTCCTGGGCGAAGAGCCGGGCGCTCCCGGCTAGGAAATGGATGAGCGCGCAGGATTCCGGGAAAAGCTCCCCGTCGAACACCGCCAGGTGGCGCGCGCTCAAGAGCGTCGCCTCCCGCTCCGAGGCCGGCGGCGCCAGCACCGCCGCCGCGGCTCCCCCTCCCTTCGAGGGGCCCGGCACCCGCCCCGAGAGCTGGAGCGCGCAGGAGCCGGAGGAAATGCCTCCCGGGGGCAGGCCGGCCGGGCCGGAGATGGGCACCGAGCCCTCCTCGACGAGGCCGAAGAAGTCGAGGAAGGCGCGGCCCGCCTCTTCGCGGGCGAAGAGGGCGCGCGAGCCGTCCGGGGAGAGGAACTCCCCCCCGCGCGACCAGATGCGCGGCGCCAAGTCCTCCAAGGTCCCGGGGCGCATGGGATCGGCGCCGGTCAGCGGCGCGATGCCGCGGCGCCGGAGCCGGGAGAGACGCTTGCAGGCCGCGCTCAGGCCCTCCCAATCCCCCAGGGAGCCGGTGTCCACGCCGCATTCCTCCAGAAGATCGGGCCGGGCCTGGAGGACGCCGACCTCCATCCACCAGGGGACCGAGACCAGCTCCCCC
>CAYWAR010000188.1:0-5502 GCA_964455765.1 uncultured Elusimicrobia bacterium | reverse complement strand
GGCGGACAGGCTCGACGGACGGGGTCTGGCCGCCATCGACATCGCGGGGGACGGGAAGTTGAGCCTCCTCTGCGCCAATCAAGCCCAGCCGGTCCGGCTCTACCGCAACGAGACGCGCTCCGCCGGCCGCTGGATCGGCTTTTTCCTGGAAGGGGGGCGCTCCAACCGCGACGCGTGGGGAACCCGAGTGTCGGTGCGTTTGAAGGGAGGGCGGACGCTCTCGCGCGAGCTGGAGCCCGCCAACGGCTACGCGGCCCAGAGCGACGCGCGCCTGCATTTCGGCCTGGGCCGGGACCCCGAGATCGAGTCGGTGGAGATCCGTTGGCCCGGCGCAGAGAGGCAGGAACTGCGGGGGCTCCTCGCGGACCGCTACCATCTCCTGCGGGAGCCTCCGCCAAAAAGGTAAAATCATCCGGATGGCCGCCCGTCTGCTCAAGCTGGTCGTTGCCGCCGTCCTCTGCTCCCTGGCCATGCTCCTTCCCTACCGCCCCCGACTGCTCTACGGCCGCTTCCTCGCCTGGGGCGCGCACGCCCCCTTCATCCTCTTCGGCCGCCTCGCGCGCCTGCTCCTGCGGGAACTAGGCTACCCCCGATGAGCGCCGAGGCGGCCGTGGTCTACTCGGGGGGCACCGATTCCACCTGCGTCGCCGCCGGCATGGCCGAGAAGTTCGAGCGCGTGCACCTGCTCACCTTCTATGAGGAAGGGACCCGGAACGCCCCTATCCCGACCCGGAACGTGGAGGCCCTGCGGGCGAAGTACGGGAAAGAACGCTTCGAGCATCGCGTTTTCTCGACGGACGCCCTCCTGCGGAGGATCGGCTACCACCGCTACCTCTCCACCGCCCTGCGCCACGGCTTCTTCATGCTCTCCAACTGCGGCTTCAGCTCGCTGAGCTGGCATGTGCGCGCCGTCCTCTATTGCCTGGAGCATGGGATAACGCACGCGGCGGACGGCGTCACGCGGGAGCTGATCCATTTTCCCGGCCACATGGACGCGGTCCTGTCGGAGTTCCGGCGCCTCTACCGCGCTTTCGGCATCGAGTACTCCAACCCGGTGCGCGACTGGGACGTCCCGCCGGACCAGCAATTCCTCGACCGGCTCATCGTCGGCCGGCATTACGACCTCGCCCATCTCGTCGATTCCCTGGAGAAGCCGGAAGAGGCGGCCAAGTCGCTGGGCAAGACCACGGGTCTCTGGCTCTACGAGCGGGGCCTCATGCCCCATCCCAACGTCAAGGGCACGGACCTCGACCGCTCCATGCAGCATGACTGCTATCCCTTCGTCCTATTCAATATCTTCGCGTTCTGGTATTATCTCTCCTGGCATGATTACGATGAATACGAGGCCCGCATGCGGGACCTCTTCGCCGAGAAGGTTGATGACATGATCGTGCTCCTCTCGGAGCACCGCAGTCTGGGTCCCAAGAGCCGGCTGGCCGCTCTGACCCGGGCATGAGCGCCCCGGGACTCGGCCGCCGCCTGGCCCTGGCCGCGCTCAAGGCCGCGGCGTTCATCCTCGCGGTCCTCCTGCTCTCGGAGGCATCTCTCCGCTTCTTGACCCACCGCCGGGAGCGCAACCGCCCGACCATGGAGAGCCTGAGGACCTCCACCCTGATCATGCACCGTCTCTGGGGCCAATGGCTCGACAAGGGGCCGGCTCATCCCTTCAAGCCGCCCTTCACCGTGCTGGCCAACCGCGATTTCGACGAGGCCAAGCGCATGGAGGCCGCCTATGCGCTCTCCCGCCTTGAGCCCGGCAAGACCTGGACGGTGCCCGATTTCCTCCAGTCCCCCGAGAGCGCCCGGGAGCATCTCTTCACGATCACGAGCAACTCGCTGGGCTTCCGAGACCCGGAGAGGACGGCGGCGAAGCCTCCGAAGACCTACCGGGTCCTCTGCCTGGGCGCCTATCAGGCCTTCGGCTTGGGGGTCGACGACGAGCAGGCCTATCCGCGGGTGATGGAGCGGCTGCTCAACGCGGGCGCTACCGGCGGAGTGCGCTTCGAGGTGTGGAACGGCGGCCTTCCCTCGGCGACCGCGATCCTGGGCTTGGCGCGGATGGAACGGGAGGTCTTCGAGTACAAGCCGGACCTCATCCTCCTCGACTACGGCTTCGTGGATGCCATCACCCTCGACGACAATCTCATGCCCGTGGCCCTGCGGCTGCCCTCGAGGAACACCCCCTCCGCGCTGATGAAGAGGGCCTTGGGCCGGGTCCTGAGCTCCCCGCTGGCCCGCTCGTATCTGATCAACAAAGCCCTCCAGCGCGCCATGCACCTGCACCGGGGGGAGAGCCTGCGGGGCTGGGAGGAAGCCATGACCCGCATGATCCGCCTGGCTCGGTCCAAGGGCGTGCCCGTGTTCCTCCTCGACCAAGGCTGGGTGCTGGCTCCGGAATCCGATTTCGAGCGTCTGGCCGCCCTGGAGGAAGGGGTGCAGTTCATCGGGGTCAGGCGGCTCTTCCAGCAGTTCCCGCCCTCCGAGGAACAGGTCCGGCTCTTCCATGAGCGCTACAACTGGACCCGGGAGTTCGAGCCCTTTCCCCGCGGCCTGCGCAAGGAATACGTATATCAAACGGACATTTTCCACCCCAACGCCTGGGGCCATGAGGTGATCGCCCGCTCCGTGGCCGAGAGGGTGCGCCGCATCGCCTACCCCCCGCGGAGGGTGACTCCGCGGGGACTGCGCGAGAGGAGAACGACCCGCGCGCTGCCCCCGCGGCGGACGAAGGCTCCCGCGGCGTCCTGAGTCCATGCTGGGCCAAGCCGCCGTCGCGGTGCTGGCGACCCTTCTTTGGGTCCTTCCCTTGGAGTGGGCCGCGCGCCGCTGGATCGCGGGGCGCGGAGATCCGCTCGACAAGGCCGGCGCGGTCCTGCGCATGGACGCGCGGCTGGGCTGGAGGCAATGGGAGCATTGGCGGGGGACTTTCCTGGGCCTCCCCCTGCGCACCGACGCGCTGGGCCTGCGCAACCCCGAAGGTCCGGCGCCGGGACCCGGCCCCCGCGTCGTGGTGCTCGGCCCTTCCTCTACCTTCGGCTGGGGCGTGCGCGAGGAGGAGACCTATTCCCGCGTCCTGGAAGGCCTTCTGCAAGGCCGGGGGGTCCCGGCTTCCGTGGTCAACGCGGGGGAGATCGGCTATTCCTCCTGGCAGGGCTTGGAATTCTACCGCCGCCATTATCTCGGGTCCAAGCCCGATCTGATCGTGATCGCGTACGGGGTCAACGACGTGGACCGGCACCGCTTTTACTTCAGCGACCCGCGCCCGGATTCCGAAGGCTTGGCCCGGCCGCGTTCGGAGTGGATGCTGGGCGCTCAGAACCTGGCCGCCCGTCTGCGGATGTTCCATGTGGCCCGACGCCAAGGGATGCTGCTCCTGAGCCGGCTCGCCTGCCCGCTGGGCTCCAAGGCGCCGCAACGGCCCGTCTCCGGGCTCCGGGTCTCGGAAGCCGAGTTCCAGTCGAATTTCCATCAGCTGCTCAGCCTCGCGCGCCAAGAGGGGACGAAAGCCGTCGTCATCACCTCCCCGTTCCTCCTCCCGGACTTCCCTCCGGTCGCGCCCGAGGCGCGCGCGCGGGCTCGCCGAAACCATGAGGAAGGGCTCGCGCGCTATGGGGCGGGAGACCTTCCGGGCGCGGCCGCCCTGTTCAAGGACGCTTTGCTGCTCGACCCGGCCGGCCTGGATGCGGCCTATTACTTGAGCGCTTCCTGCCGCGTTCTGCGGCGCTGCGCGGAGTCCCGCGAGGCTTTCGAGACGGCCCGGACTCTGGAGCCGGCCCGGCTTTCCGCGGACATCCGAAGATATAACGAAGCCCTGCGTGCTCTGGCCCGGAGTGAGGGAGTGCCGCTTGTGGACGCGGAGAAACTTCTGGAGGGAGGGGATAAGGCGTTGTTCGTGGACCCCATCCATCCCACCGCCGAAGGCCACCGGCGCATCGCTCGGGCCCTTTCGGAGGCCATCCTGGGCCGCCGTCTCTTGGGAGGTTGAGTATTCCTATGGAACCAGACAAAACGGCGGGGACGGAAGAATCGGAGAAGGTGCCTCGTACGATCGGGGGATTCCTCCTTTTCGTCTTAAAACAGATCATGCGCCAACGCAAGTGGCTCCTCTTGCCTCTTTGGGTGATCCTGGCCGTGATCGGGGTGCTGCTGCTCCTCTCCGGCGGATCGTCCCTGCTTCCGGTCATCTACATCGCGTTCTAGATGCGGTGGGCGGCGCCGGCATGGGTCCTGGTCCTCGCCCTCCCCGGGGCGGCCTCTCCCGTCCCGCCGGCCGCGGAGTGGAGCGTCCATCCCTCCAGCGCTCCCTCCGCCGACGAACTCCTCGCCGCCTTGCGCAGTCCGGTCTCCGATACGCGCCTCGCCGCGGCCTGGGCCGCCGGACGGCTCGGACCGTCCGCCGCCGGAGCCCTTCCGGGACTCCAGGAGGCTCTTCGCGACCCCAATCCCAAGGTCCGCATGAGCGCGGCCTGGGCATTGGGCCGCATCGGCAAGGCGGCGCAGCCCGCCTCCGGGGCGCTCATGGACGCTCTCAAGGACGTGAACCTGGACGTGCGCACCAACGCCCTCTGGGCCCTCTCCCGCGCGCAAGGAGACGAGCGGGCGCCCGAGCCGGAGTTGGGGCGTGTCCTAGGCGAGGCGAGCGAGGATATCCGGGCGGCGGGTCCGTGGGGGTTGGGAAACCTCGATCCCAAGACCGATGTCGAGATCGATGCCTTGCTCTCCGGGCTCCGCAAGGGAGGTCTAGACGACAGGCGCAGCGCGGCCCAGGCGCTGGGAGGCGTTCCGTCGGCGTCCAAGCGGGTGGTCTCGGCTCTCGTCCGGGCCTTGAGGGATGAGGATCCCTATGTCCGGGCCAAGGCGGGGATGTCCCTGGGGCGGCTCGGGAAACGGGCTTTTCCCGCCCGCCGGGCGCTGAAGGCCGCTTTAAAGGATGCCGATCCGTTGGGCCGCACGAGCGCGGTATGGGCGTTGGGGAATCTCGCGCCCTCCGAGTCCCTTCCGGAGATGCGTTCGGCCCTTGGGGATCCCCATGTCAACGTCCGCGCCGCCGCGGTCTGGGCCCTCCAGGCCGCGGGCGCGTTCGAAGCGCGGCGCGAGGAGGCCGTTTCGGCGCTTCGGGGCGCCCTCGGGGACCGCGATCCCTATGTCCGCGCGAGCGCGGCGACGGCTTTGGGCAACCTCGGACCCCGGGCGGCTTCCGCCGCGGCCGCGCTCTCGGACCTGCTCTCCGATCCGGATCCCAACGCGCGCATGAACGCGGCCCTCGCCCTCGGGCGCATCGGTCCCGCGGTGGCCGAGGCTCTGGACCCCCTCTCGGCCGCATTGGAGGATGCTGATCCCGGCGTGCGCGCAGCCGCGGCGGCGGCCCTGGCCGAGTCGGGTCCGGCGGCTTCGGGGTCCGCCCCCAAACTGAATGCCCTGCTCGACGACCCCGACCCCCGGGTCAGGGAGGAGGCCGCCCTGGCCCTGCCGGCCCTCGGCCTGGTCGGCGCGCGGGTCCTC
>CAYWAR010000187.1:0-5526 GCA_964455765.1 uncultured Elusimicrobia bacterium | reverse complement strand
ATGCCCAGGAAGTCCTAGGCGGGCGCGACGCCGAGAACGAGGACCTCGAGGCCGCGCGCAGGCGCCTGGCCGAGGCCGAGGCCGCCCGCTGCGCCGCCGAGTTCCTCAAGCGCTCGCCTTTCCTCCTGATGGGATCGGACGGGATGCCCCTGCGCGGCATGGACCTCCCGGAGCTGCGCCGCATCGAGGCGGAGGGCCGCGTCCTCTACTTCTCGGCCCAGCCGGATTCCTCCGGCTTGCACCGCGCCGTGCACCCCCTCACCGCGCAGACGATGACCCCCAAGGACCTCGTCATGCTCCTGCGCCCCAACGGGGACGTCCCGGCCGGGCGCTTCGGGAGCCTCGAGGCGCTCACGCGCTCGGCGGACAAGGGCTTTTATCGGATCCAGACCGGGGTGCAGGGGCTTCGGACCCTGGCCGCGGAGGCCGAGCTCAAGGCCCGGCTCTCCGAGCGGCTCGGCTGGATCAACATGAAGCTCGAGGCCTACGCCTTCGCCCTCGACAAGGAAGGCCGCATCGCCGCCGTCTACATGGATGAGAAGGAACTGAGGAGCGCGAAGGAGAAGCCCTCCGAGGAGTCCTCGCGCGGCGGCTGGACCCTGCACAAGGCCTCGGACCTGGAGCTGGGCTTGACCGCCAACGGCCTGCTCGCCTCGGTGCGCCTGGGCTCCTTCAAGCGGAATTTCACCGGCGCGGCCGAGCGCTGGGTGTCCGGCGAGCTATGGGCCCTGGAGCTCGACGGCGAGGGCCGGCTGGTGAAGGTATTCGACTCCCGCTCCCGGCTCGAGAAGGCGGCGGCGGGCTGGTGGATCGAGGACGTGGAAGGGCGGGTGTGGACGCAGGAGCGCCTGAGGATCTCGCCCACGATGCGCCTCAAGCGCTACATCGATCCCGAGACCAAGCTTCCGGTGCTGTTGGGAAGGGCCCTGCTCCAGGACAGGATGGAGGAGGCCCAGGACGAGCTGGGCGCCAATAAGCGTTGGGCGTACATGCCCGGCAACTGGGCCAACATCATTCTGGAGACCCCCCGGGGCATCGTGAAGACGCCCATCGAGCTCATCACGGGCCGCGACCCCAATCAGGAAGGCTACATCGGCAGGGTGTACATGCGGCGCTCGGACGGCGGGGCCACGGTCCGCCGCGGGCCCATGGGCAAGCTGGTGCATTTCCTCGACGTCTTCGAGATCCTGCCGGACCCGGTGCGGCGCTTCCACGACCCGAGCCAGTATCCCCGCGAGGTAAGCAACGACTCCCCCCTGCTCCCGGGAGAGCTCGAGCACGAGAAGAACCCCGTCACCGACACGGAGAACATCCATTTCGGCGCGGGCGCTCTCCTGCGCTCCATCCGCTACGCCAAGGAAGACTTAGAAGACGCCCGGGGCCGCATCCTGGGGGCCTTCAACGGCGGGGTGAGGGAGGCGTTCCTGGAGACCGTCCGCGGCCGGGACGGCAATTATACGGACTCCCGCATACGCAACCAGAGCGGCTCCGCGGCCCTGGACGCGGCCATCGCCGAGCTGGGCGCGCTCGCCGGGGCGGAGGGCGACGCCCTCCTGGACGTGGACCCCGAGCACATCGAAGTGGAGCGCGTGCGCGGCGAGGTCCAGCTCCGGCTGGGTTCCGAGCAGTACGCCGGCCGCGCCAAGGCCCTGCGCGAGCAGGCCGAGAAGCTCGCCGCCGAGCCCGAGACCGACATCGCCGAGCTCCGGCGCGAGGTGGCCCGCGTCGAGGAGCGCCTGGAGCGGACCGTGGTCCCCCCCGTGATCTCCGCCGTGACCCGCGCGTTCTTCCCGTACGCGGGGCTCGTTCCCGCCAGACTGCCGTTGTGATCTTGGGATTTCAAGGTAAAATGCCTGCGTCATTTTCCCTTGAAATCCCGCTGTATGCGTGCGATAATGAGGGGACGCAAAGGGGGTGGGTGGTGAATCGATATTTCCTTGTCGCCGCGACGGCGGTGGTCCTATCTGTATCTTCTCTTTCGGCGGCGGAGCCGGATTTCGACCAGGGCGTGCGCGTCCTGCCGGTCCTGGAGCAGGCGCGCGAGAGCTCCGGCGTCAAGTCCATATCGCCTAAACAGGAGGGAGTCCCGCAGGCCGACTCCGACCTCTGGATCGTGGTGTCCAAACAGGACGCCGCGGCCCTCGGGACTGATTTCGGCTTCGACCGCAGAGTGGCCCTGGCCGCCAACCCGGTCGCCTCCCTCTATCAGACCAAGGAGTCGGAGATCGGCGAACTCACCGAGCTCATGCACAAGCGCTTCGGCAAATGCGGCGGCTTCTTCGCTTTCGACTCGCGCGAGAAGGCGATGGCCGCGCTCTCCGCGCCGGAGGGAGCTTCCGCGCCGGGCAGGTACTCGGTGGACCAAGCCGAGGCCGTGGAGCCCATGATCGCGGCCGTCCAGGAAGAGGGCGTCCGGAGCGTCATAGAGCGCCTCTCCGCGTACAAGAATCGCTACTTCAAGTCCGAGACCGGGGCTTCCTCGGCCCGCTCCATCGCGGACCAGTGGAAGGGCCTGTTCCCGGGCAGGTCCGACGTGAGCGTGGAGCTCTTCAGCCACTCCTGGGCCCAGCCCTCCGTGATACTGACCATCTCAGGTTCCAAGAACCCCGAGGAGATCGTGGTCCTGGGCGGACATGAGGATTCCATCTCCGGCTGGTCGGGTTCGGATGCGACCGCTCCGGGCGCCGACGACGACGCCTCGGGCATCGCGACGCTCACCGAGGCGCTCCGGGTGATCGCCGCCTCCGGCTACCGGCCCGGCCGAACCGTAAAGGTCATGGCCTATGCCGCCGAGGAGGTGGGCCTGCGCGGTTCCAAGGAGATCGCCGGCGCCTTCAAGGGCAAAAGCGTGGTGGGCGTGCTCCAGCTCGACATGACCAATTACCAGGGCTCCTCGGAGGACATCTACCTCATCGCCGACCATACCGATGCTTCCCAGAACGCTTTCCTGGGCAAGCTCATCGACCGCTATCTCTCCGGCGTCAAATGGAGCCAGACCAAGTGCGGCTATGCCTGTTCCGATCACGCTTCCTGGACTTCCAGCGGCTTCGCGGCTTCTTTCCCCTTCGAGGCCAAGATGGGCGAGGAGAGCCCGCACATCCACACCCCGAAGGACACGCTCTCCCAATCGGGCGGGCACGCCAAGCACGCGGCCAAATTCGCGAAGCTGGCCGTGGCCTATGTCGTGGAGACCGCGAAGTAGGAGACCTGCCGCCTCGGAGGCCCCATGGGACATACGGCGAACGTCCTGAAAAAGACGGTGCAGACCGTCTCCCCCCAGTCCACCGTGCTGGAGGCCGCCAAGGCCATGAAGAAGGCCAAGATCGGCTCGCTCTTGGTCGGGGACGCCTCCGCGCCCGAGGGCATCTTCACTGAGCGCGACATCGCCCGCCGGGTGGTGGCCGACGGCCTCGACCCGGCCCGGACGCGCGTCGAGGAAGTCATGTCCAAGAAGCTCGTCACCCTCGACGCGGCCGAGCCGCTGGAGAAGGTATTCGACTGCCTGGCCCTGGGCCATTTCCGGCACCTGCCCATCACCGAGAACGGCCGCATCGTGGGCATCGTCTCCCTGACGGACTTGGCCAAGATGCTAAAGGAATTGGCCAGGGAGGGAAGGTTCCTGGAGAGTTTCTCGGGGAAGATGGAGTCTTAGGTATCGCAGCGGCATGCGCTCCCCGCCCATACTGGCGAACACCGTCGCCCGCCTCGGCCTCCTCCCCTGGGCGCGCCTGCGCGGCGGCACGGCCCAGGTCATGCTGCCGGAGTGGCTCTACGACCTGTTCGTCTTCGTCTTCTACTGGCCCAACTGGCTGATCGCCGCCGTTGCCGGCCGCTTTCCCTGCCGTTATGCCTCGCGCGACTGGCCGCTCGATGTGGAGCTGGCCCCGGCCAAGCTGAGGGCCGCGCAGCGGCCTCTCAAGGAGTTGGGCCAGGCGATCCGCCGGCGCGAGAACGGGCGACTCGACGATATCGACGTCTGGTGCCTCTTCGACTCCCTGCCCGCCCCCAAGACCAACGACATGATCGGCAACTGGCGGGGCAAGGTCGTCCTGACGGGCAGCTGGCTCGATGTGGCCGCCCTCTTCGTGGAGACTCCCTTCAGCTGGCTGGGCCTGGAGTGGGGCAAGCGCTTCTTCTCTCCGTACAAGGGCGACCCCCTGATCCTGCTTCTGCGCGAGCGCCTCATCGTGCCCGTGCCCGCCTGGGGCAACGTCAGCATGCCCGAGCTGAGCTTGCGCGGCAAGACCGGGGCCACGATGACCTACGACCACCAGCCCTGGAAGGACCACTTCCGCGTCCTCGACGACGGCAAGGCCTCGGGCCGGCGCATGATGCTGGGCAACTGGGTCTCGCGCGAGAAGAACGGCGGCTGGTTCACCCTGGAGGAGCTGCCCGAGCTCGACAAGGCCGTCGCCGACCTGCTGAAGCACTCGCCCTACTAGCCCATGCAAACCAACCGGCCGCGCGGGCTCAACCGGCAGGTCCTGCGCTTTTTCGCTCCCCTCCTGGTTCTAACCGGCCTCGGCGGCTTTCTGATCCCGCCCGAGCTCGGCCTGATGAGCGGCGCCCCGCTCTACAACATCTTCCATATCATTTTCGGCATCCTCGGCGTTTGCCTGGCTATGCGCGGCGAGCGGGAAAGCGCTTTCTTCAACCTCGCCTTCGGTTTCGTCGATCTTTACCAAGCCCTGGCCAGCTGGGCCCACCTCTTCCCGGTGCAGCATTTCCGGTGGAAACCCGCCGATGACGTCCTGCACGTCGTCGTCGGCTTGGCTCTGGCCCTCATCGGCGCCAAGGCCCTTCCGGCCTCCCCCGCCCCGAGCAAGATTTAAGGCGGTTTGTGGTATAATCCCGCCTATGCCGGCAACGTCCTTCGACCTTCCCGCTTTCCTGGAAAAGTCGGCCGCGCTGGATTTGACCGGCATCGACTGGCCGCAGGCCGCGGAGGAGCCCGTCTCCCCGGCGGAACGCCGCATCCTCCCTTATTTCATCGACGTCGAGTCCTACACGATCGGCTACCTGCGCGCCTTGCTCAACACCTCCGCCATCCGCGACGTGGAGATCGGCGATTTCCTCGCCTGCTGGGTATACGAGGAAGCCTACCACGGACGGGCCATCGAGCGCTTCCTAAGCGAGGCCGGCCACGGCCTGGACCCCGCGCGCGCGCGCAGCATTCAAAAGCCGCGCCGCACCCTCGAGGCCCTGCAGGACTTGGCCGCCTCCGGGCTATCGAACGTGATCGGCTCGGACTTCGTCGCCGTCCACATGACTTGGGGCGCCATCCAGGAGCTGAGCACGCTCAACGGCTACCGCCGGCTGGCCCTGAAGACCGGAAACCAGGTCCTCGCCGAGCTGATCCGACGCATCATGCGCGACGAGTCGCGCCACTTCAACTTCTATTATCACAAGGCCAACGAGCGCCTCTCGCGCTCGCGCAAAGCCCGGCTCCTCACCGCTGCCCTGGTCAAGCGCTTCTGGAAGCCCGTCGGAGCCGGCATCATGCCCGACGCAGAGCTCGACTTCCTG
>CAYWAR010000186.1:3063-5553 GCA_964455765.1 uncultured Elusimicrobia bacterium | reverse complement strand
GTCAAGATCCAGATCGGTTCCGTCTTCCCTCTCAAGGAGGAGAAGACGATGGAAGTGAAGGGCCGGGATCAAGCCACCGGCCTCCCGAAGACCGTGTTGATCACCTCGGAGGAAGTGCGCCAGGCCCTCATGGAGCCGACGCAGATGATCCTCGACGTGATCAAGAACACGCTGGAGGAGACGCCGGCGGAGCTGGCCGCAGATTTGGTGGACCGCGGGATGGTGTTGGCGGGAGGGGGCACGCTGCTCAGGGGCCTGCCGGATCTTATCCGGCAGGAGACCGAGCTGCCGGTGCACCGGGCCGCCGACCCCTTGAGCTGCGTCGCGATTGGGACCGGCAAATTCCTTGAAGTCCTCGACAACATGGGAAGCCGGAAGTCGGATTTCATCACCTCCTTTCGCGTCGCGTCTTAACGGGAGTCCTTCCATCCGAGCCGCCTCTGCGCGCCCGTAGCCGCATCCGTCGCGTATGAATCGGGAAAAGCGCATAGCCAATTACTTGCTCGCGGGCTTCGGCCTGTTCTGCTTCGTCCTCCTGAGCCTTCCCGTGACGGGCAAGGTCCGGGCCTTCCGGGCCTATGCCGCCTATCTGATGACTCCCCTGCCGTATTACGGCAGCAAGGGCGTCGAACGCCTGGCGTCCCTGCCCTCCGGGGTGGCCCGGATCATCTCCGTCGACATGGAGAATCGCAGGCTCGCCCAGGAGATCAAGGAGGCGGCGCTGCTGCACGCGGAAGTCCAGGCGCTGCGGCGCGAGAACGAGAGGCTCTCCCTCTCCCTTTCCCTGTCGACCTCCGCGCCGGGGGCGCTGTGCTGGGCCCGGGTGATGGAGCGCAACCCCCAGACCTGGAACCGTTCGGTGCTCATCGACGCGGGAGAAGACCGCGGGATCGAGGTCAACTCCCCGGTCCTGGGCCTGCGGGGCCGGATCCTGGGGGTGGTGGGGCGGGTCACCGAGGTGGACCGTCACACGGCCAAGGTGCTCCTGCTGGGAGACGAGCTTTCCGCCGCGGCCGCCTATCTTCCGGCCTCGCGCTGGGAGGGCCTCGTGCAGGGGGGCGGCGGGGCGCGCCTGCGGATGAATTACCTCCCGGTGGAGGCCCTCGTCCGCGTCGGAGAGCAGGTCGCGACCTCCCAGACCAGCGCCACGTTCCCGCCGGACCTGCCCATCGGGACGGTCTCCAGGGTCTTCGACCGGGAGCCCTTCACGGCGTTCCAGTCCGTGGAGGTGAGCCCGGCGGTCGAGCCTGGAGCGATCGACGAGGTGATGGTCCTGCGGCGGCGCAAGAGGGGGGCGCGGTGAGCGTCCTGCGGGCGCCGCTCCTCTTCCTGGCCGGCATGTTCTTGGAATGGTTCTGGTCCACCTATCTTTCCTTCTTCGGGCTCGCTCCCGCGTTCATGCTCATCCTCACGGTCGCCGTCGCCTCCCGCGAGGGGCCGGTGGCGGGCCAGATATACGGCTTCCTGTGGGGGCTTTTCCTCGACGTGCTCAGCACCCACCTCTTCGGGGCCGGGGCCCTGGCCCTGACCTTGGCGGGCTACCTGGTCGGGAACCTGCGCCGCCAGATGGACGTGTCCAGCCCTTTGTCCCAATTCATGGTGGTCGGGACGGTGTCCCTCGCCTTCGATGTCTCCTTGGGCCTGACGGGCCTGGTCTTCGAGCGGCAGTTCTTCTGGGTCGGCTGGAAGGTCTTCCTGCTCGGGACGCTCTACAACTGCCTGCTCGCTCCGGCCGTCTTCTCTCTGGTCCGAAGGCCCTCCTCGGCCGGGATGTCGCGATGATCCCCTCCGGCGCCGCGATGCAGGAGCGCCTGAGGATCCTATGGATCGCGTTCTACTGCGGGGTGGCCGTGCTGGGCATCCGCCTCGTCCAGGTCCAGGTCCTGCGCAACGTCTACTACTCCAAGGTGGCCGAGCGCAACCGCACGCAGGTCATCTACCAGACCGCGCCGCGGGGCCGGATCTATGACCGCAACGGCGACACCATCGCCGCCAACAGGCCCACCTTCTCCCTGATCTATCTGCCGAGCAAGAAGACGGGGGATCTCAACCTCCAGGGCCTGGCCGCCGACCTCTCGGAGGAGATCAACCTGGGCAGGGAAGCCCTGAGCGAGACGCTCCACGACGCCGTGCGCGAGCAGGCCGCCATCCACCTGGCCGAAAATCTCCCCTTGAAGGCCATGTTCAAGCTCTCGGAGATCAAGACCATCTACCCCGGCGTCGACCTCATCGTGGAGTCCCAGCGCCACTATCCCCGGGGAGCCTTCGCGAGCCATCTGCTGGGCTACCTCGGCAAGCTCGACCGGCCGGCCTGGCTCTCCCTGCGCAACTCCGGCTACCGGCTGGACTCGCGCGTCGGACGCGCCGGCATGGAGAAGCTCTTCGAGCGCGAGCTCCGCGGGGTGGACGGGGAGATCCGCATGGAGGTCGACGCGCAGGGGCACATCAAGCGCATCCTGGACCAGGTCCCATGGAAGGCCGGCGGGAACG
>CAYWAR010000186.1:0-3053 GCA_964455765.1 uncultured Elusimicrobia bacterium | reverse complement strand
ATCTGCTCGATCTCGGCCTTGGTCAGAGCGCGCGCCGGCGGGAACGTCACCTTGAACCTGGACGCGCGCCTGCAGTCGGCGGCGGAGGACGCGCTTAGGGCCTCCCCCTCCGGCCGCGGCGCCGTCGTGGCCATGGACCCCCGCAACGGGGAGGTGCTCGCGTTCACCTCCATCCCGGACTTCGACCCCAACCTCTTCCTCCAGGGAGACAAGGACGGGGTGAGGATGCCGGCGGCGAAGGTGCCGGAGTTCAACCTGGCCATCTCGGGGACCTATCCCCCGGGCTCCACCTTCAAGATCGTCACCAGCGCCGCCCTCCTCAACGAGGGCAAGATGTCGCCGCAGGAAAGGACCTATTGCCCCGGCTCCTACACGGTCGGCAACCGCGTCTTCCGCTGTTGGGAGAAGAAAGGCCACGGCTACCAGGATTGGCTGGGGGCCATCGCGCACTCCTGCGACGTCTATTTCTACCACGCCGGCCTGCGCGTCGGAGGGGAGACCCTCGAGCGCTATGAAAGGATGTTCCGCATCGGAGAGGAGACGCACATCGCCCTGACCGGGGAGAAGCGCGGCAACCGCTTCGGGCCGCAGATGCGCTCCGCCCGCGGGAAATCCTGGTACGACGGAGACAGCGCCAATCTGGCCATCGGGCAGGGGGAGCTGTTGGTGACCCCGATCCAGATGGCGGTGTTGGTCTCCGCGGTCGCCAATCGGGGCACTTTCTGGCGGCCGCACTTCACCCGGCGCATCGAATACGCCGAAGGCGGGGCCTATGACCAGAAGCCCGAAGCCTTGGGGCACATCACGCTCAAACCCCAGACCTGGGATCTCCTGCATCGCGGACTCCACCGCGTGGTGGAAGCGGGCACCGGCGGCGGGGTGCGGGTGCCGGGCGTGGCCGTGGCCGGGAAGACCGGAACGGCCGAGAACCCCCACGGGGAGGACCACGCCTGGTTCGTGAGTTTCGCGGGAAGGCCGGGAGAGGAACCTACGCTGGCTTTGGCCGTCCTGGTCCAACACGGGGGGCACGGCTCCTCCGCGGCGGGGCCGGTGGCGCGCAAGATCATCGAGGCTGCGTTCTCCCCCGTCCCCGCCGCGGCGGCCGAGCCGCCGCGCGCTCCTACTCCCGCTCCTGTTCCCGTTTCTAGAGAGCAGACCACTCCGGTCCCCGCGGCGGCCGAACCGCCGCCCGTCGCCGTTTCTAGGGAGCAGACTCCTCCTGTCGTCAAACCGGCGGCCCAGCCGCCCGTGAATCCAATCGCGAAGCCCGTGGTGAAACCCGTCGTGAAGCCCTCGGCCAAGCCCCCCGCCAAGCCGGCGGAGAAGCCCCCGGTCCTGGAGATCAGCGAATGAGCCCGATGCTCCTGCGCCAGGATTCGGGAATGATGCGCAGCCGCATGGATTGGGTCCTGATCGGTTCGGCCGTCGTGCTGATCTTGATGGGGACTCTCGCCATACTCTCGGCGGCGGCGCCCCTGCCGGGCTACGGCCAACTCCTCCAGAAGCACTTCCTGGCGATCGGCATAGGGTCCCTGCTCTTCCTCTTCGGCCTGGGCTTCAACTATCAGATCTACCAGGACCAGTGGAAGTTCATATACGCCATCACCCTGCTGATGATGGTCGGGGTCCTCTTCGTGGGTTTCACGGCCCGCGGCCAGAAGGCCTGGGTCCGCCTTCCTTTTCTCAACTTCCAGCCCTCGGAGCTGGCCCGCATCCTCACCGTGCTGGTGCTGGCCAATTTCCTCGACCGGCGGGGGAACAGGGCCCAAGACGTATGGACCGTGCTCGGGGCTTTCCTCCTGACCGCTCCGGTCATGGCGCTCATCCTCAAGCAGCCGGATTTCTCCTCCACCCTGACCTTCTTCCCCATCCTCATCGGTATGCTCTTCTGCGCGGGCGCCAACCTGGGCCAGCTGCTGGGCATGGCCGGCTACGGGGCCATCACGCTGGCGCTCCCCCTGCTCTGGACCCTGGCCGGGCTGCACCCGGAATGGAAGGCCCTCGCGCCGGTGGCCGCATTCGTGCGCCTGGCCGAGTTCCATTGGCCTCTCTTCCTGACGCTGGGGGGGGTGTTCGTGGCCGCCTATCTGCTCTGGAAGCTCTTCCTCATGGCGCGCGTCCCGGCGCCCGGGCTGTATTTCGGCGCCGCGGCCCTCATCCTCGCCGGCGGGCTCTGTTCCGCGGTGCTCGTCAACCATCAGATCAAGGGCTATCAGCGCAACCGGTTCGTGGCCTTCCTGGTGCCCGAGATGGATCCGCGGGGCGCGGGCTACAACGTGCGCCAAGCCCAGATCGCCATCGGTTCCGGCGGGCTCTGGGGCAAGGGGGTCTTCTCCGGCACCCAATCCCAGCTCGGCTTCCTCCCGGAGAGGCACACGGATTTCATCTATGCCGTCATCGGGGAGGAGATGGGGTTCATCGGCTCCATGGGCGTGCTCACGCTCTACCTGGTCCTGCTCTGGCGCATCATGAACGCGGCGAGGCTCTCGCGGGACCGCTACGGCTGCCTGGTATGCACGGGGATCGTCTGCTACTACGGCTTTTCGCTGTTGGTCAACATCGGGATGTGCCTGGGCCTGGTGCCGGTGGCCGGCATCCCGCTCCCCTTGCTTTCCTATGGAGGCTCGAACCTCGCCGTGACGCTGTTCAATCTAGGCATCGTGGCCAACATCTATTCGAGGCGTTATGCTCTCCTCTGACCCCGTGCCGAAGGCGAAGACGGGCCCCGCCAAGAGCCAGGGGATGAGGATGCGGGTGCGCCTGAGCAGGGAGGGGCCGGCCGGCGGCCTCACCCACCTGGCGCAGATCGAGGCCATCCGGCGGGCGGTGCTGGGCTCGGGCTTGCCGGTGGCCTGCGACGGACGCCGCCGTCGTCCGCGGCCGCGCCTCTCCTTCGGCCCGGCGATCTCGGTGGGCTACGAGAGCCATGCCGAGTATTTCGACGTGGACCTCCTGCGCGCCTGCGTCCCGGAGGAGGTTGCCCGGGGGCTCTCCGGGAGCCTCGGCTCGGGCTTCCGGGTCCTGGAGATCCGGCGCATCCCGCCGTTCTTTCC
>CAYWAR010000185.1:0-5564 GCA_964455765.1 uncultured Elusimicrobia bacterium | reverse complement strand
GGCCGGATCGGCTTCAAGACGCTGGGCTTCACCCTGCTCTTCTCCACGCGGGCCGTGCTCATCGGCGTGGCCGGGGTGCGGCTGGTCAAGCCCGGGGAGGGCCTTTCCAGCGAGGGGCGCGAGCGTCTCATGCGGACGCTCCAGGGCGGGCCCGAGGCCGCGGCGCCGGTCGAGAACGCGCTCAAGGCCAAGGGCTTCACCCAGGCGTTCGTCGAGCTCATACCCCGCAACCCGCTGGCTTCGGCGGTCAACGCCCTGGAGGGGGGCCTGCTCCCCCTGATGGTGTTCAGCCTCATGGTGGGCCTGGCCATGTCCGCTATCGAGGAAGAGCGCACTCGGGCGCTAAAAGAGCTTCTGACCTCCATCAGCGCCGTGATGCTCAAGGTGATCGGCTTCGCCATGACGCTCGCTCCCCTGGGGGTGGCGGGACTGCTCTTCTCGGTCACGGCTACGGTGGGCGCCGAGGCTCTGGCCCTGCTCATGAAGTATTTCTTCCTGGTGCTCGCGGCCCTGGCCTTGCACGCCGTGGTGGTGTATTCCGCCGCGGTCTACGCCTTCGCCCGGCGCTCCCCGCTGGGCTTCTTCCGGGACATCTCCGGGGTGATGCTCACGGCCTTCGCCACCAGTTCGAGCAGCGCGACCTTGCCCGTCTCCCTGAAAGCCGCGCAGGAGGAACTGCGCATCCCCCGGCCCATCGCCAACTTCGTGCTCACCCTCGGCGCCACGGCCAACCAGAACGGCACGGCCCTCTACGAGGGCGTGACCGTGCTCTTCCTCGCGCAATTCTTCGGGGTCTCGCTGACTCTCTCCCAGCAGTTCACGGTGGTGCTCTGGTCGGTGATGGCCGGGGTGGGCACGGCCGGGGTGCCGGGGGGCTCGCTGCCGCTCATCGTCATCGTGCTCCAAACCATCGGCGTGCCGGGCGAGGCCATCGGCATCATCCTGGGCGTCGACCGCGTCCTGGACATGAGCCGCACCGTGGTGAACGTGGCCGGGGACCTCGCCATCGCCGCCTGCGTGGCCGGCCCCGAAGGGCCCGGGGCGGCCCGCTCATAGCTTCCATGCCCGCCCTATCCGGATTGCGAGGCGTCCTCCGGGACCGACACGGCCGTGGCGGCGAAGCCTTGGTTTTTCCGGTATTCCTGTTCATCCTTTCAAGCGCGACTTGCGCGTTGATAGCGCTCATCCTCTTGTTCATGCGGTGGACCGGAATAGAATCCAAGAAGCGCCGCGGGATCGATACGGCGGGAGAAAAACCGGGAACCCGGGGGCTTTTCTGGTTCACCCTCTTGGCCCCTTTGGCCGTGACCTGGGCGTGGTGCCTGCTTTATTCCGTCGAATGGCGTAATCCCATCCATCTTCTGGGCATGCTTTCCTTGATCCTCTTGCCTCTTTTCTTCGGGGGACCGGTGAAATTTCGCAGGGCGTGCGGCTGGGGAGCCGGCGCGGCGCTGACTTTCATGATCTTGGCGCAGTTGGCGGCCTGGTACCTTTACTGACCCGCAGGGCCATTTGTCCCCGCCTTCCTGGGCCTCCCGTCCCAGGCTTCTTTCCGCCGGAGCCGCTATCCTAAGGACATGCGCGCTCTATTCCTGGCCCTGCTCGTTGCCCTCCCCGCCGGAGCCCAGAGCGTCGCCGTTCCGGCCGTGGGACGCGTGCGCGCTCCGTTGGGGACCGGGCTCGGCGCCTCCCTGCGCTCCGTCGCGACTCCCGGCGTCTTTTCAGCGCCTCTTCCCAGCCTCGGCCTCGGACCCGTCCTGATCTCCGGCCTGCCGGAGGGGGGAGGGAGATTCCAAGCTCCGGCGGTTCCCGCCGCCGCTCCCGCGTCTCTCGGCTCAGGAGTCGAGGCTCCATCCGCCCATACGCCCTCGACGGTCCTGAACGCGGGCGAACCCGCCAGGGACCGGGAAAAAGCGAAGGATTTCCTCGATAGCGCCGCCGCCCGGGTGGATGCGGCGGCGGTTCGAGGGCGCGGCCTCGCCGCGTCGGGCGTGGCCGCGGTCTTGGACCGCACCTTCGACGGGTCCGCTTTCAATGAGGGGGAGCCCCAGGCGCCCGTCGCGGCGCCGCCGCTGCGCTCCATGGACTCGATCAAGACCCTGCGCGTGGGCACCTACAACCTCCTCAACCTCTTCGAGAAGGTGGGCGACCATGTCCCGGACCCCGCGCGGCCGGGCAGGCTCATCAGGGTCTCCGCGGCCGTGGCTAAGGAGGAGAGCCAGCGCCGGGAGCAGGCGAGGGCCATCCTCGAGAGCGGCCTCGACATCGTTTCCGTCGAGGAGGTGGAGAACATCCGGGCGCTCGATGATTTCAACCGGCGCTACCTCGGCGGGGCCTACCGGGCCCTGCTCATCGAGGGCAACGATGAGCGCGGCATCGACATAGCCTTCCTCGTCAAGAAGGACCTGCCTTTCGAGCTCGAGCACCGCACCCATAAGGGCGAGGTCTGGCGCGACCCCATCCTGGGCCGGGAGACACCCTTGTTCTCGCGCGACCTGCCCGCGCTCGTCCTCCGCGCTCCGGGCGCGGCCAAGCCCTTCTTGGTCCTGCTGGGAGTCCACTTCAAATCCAAGCGCGACCGTCCCGGCGACCCCCATTCGGAGACCCTGCGGCGCGCGCAGGTGGCCGGCGCGGCGCGCATCGTCGAGCGCTATCGCGCCGAGTTCGGCGCCGGCGTGCCCTTGATGCTCGCCGGGGACTTCAACGGGGACCTCAACGCGGAAGACGCCTTCGCCCCGCTCTGGAAGGACGCCGGTCTCTCCAACAGCCTGGAGCTCGGCGAGGCCCCGGTCCCCCTGCGCGAGAGGGTCACGCACACCTTCCACCCCAAGGGCGCCCCCGCCCATGTCGCGCAGATGGACGGCATCCTGGTCTCGCGGGGGCTCCGGGGCCTGGTGCGGCGCTCCGAGGTATATCGCTACCGGGATTCCCGGGGGAACGCGAAGCCCATCCCGAGGACCTACGCCGAGCGCAGCCTCAACCCCTCCGACCATTTCCCCTTGTTCCTGGAGCTCGACTTTCAGCGCCTCCTCCAGTCTCGCTGAACACGGCGATGAAAGTCGCCGTGCGTTTCGAAGGGATGCGCCCTACGGGCGCGACCTTGAAGACGCGCAGCGCACTTTGTGCGCCGCGTATATCCCTCCCGGCGCCGCGCTTTGATATACTACGGACCATGGAACACCGGGCGGCTTTGGACCGCGGTTGGATCATCGCCAACCACAAGCTGGTCTCTTTCCACGCGGCCTTCCTCACCTCCCTATTGAGCATCTCCACGGACGTGGCCTCGCGCGGAGACGTCCTGCGCGAGATGTTCCTGAGCGTGGAAGTGGTGGTCTCCACGCTGATGTGGTTCATCGCCTGGCATGTGAACATCGCCCTCCATGAGATGGGGCATTACCTGGCCGCGGTGAAGACCAGCAACCTCCGCCCGGAGCTGGCCGCTCCGGCGCAGGCCAAGCTCGCCCGGGGTCCGGGCGGGCGCTGGCTCTGGTATATCGAGATGTTCCTCAAGATCCCCTACGGCGCCTTCCCGGGGGTGAGCAAGGAGTCGGGGAGCTTCCATCCGGCCGTGAAAGCGCAGAACCTGGCCGTGTCCGCGGCCGGGCCCGCGGCGAGCCGGATGCTCTGCCTGCTCACCCTGCCCCTGGGCGCGGCGCTCATCCTCTTGGGCCTGCCGCAGGACCTGGCCGGGACGGTCTACCTGGGCCGCTTCCTCTTCTCCATCGGCCTGGTGGCCTTCTTCGACTTCCTCATCTCCGACCCGGGTAAATACCGCGCCTTCCGCGAGCGGCAGGCCGAGGCCGAGGCCAAGAAGCGCGAGGCCCGCTCCTCCTCCAAGGCCCCGGCCGCGGGCGAGGCAGCCTATAAGTGGCATCCCTCCCAGCCCAGCCAGATCAAGCGCAAGCTGGAGGTGCACCGCCTCCAGGAGGTCGAGCTCCCCGACGGGCGCACGGTGTTCGCCCCCTGGGAGTTCCGCAACTCCATCATGGGCGGGCGGCACACCGAGGAGATGGGCGGCAACCTGAGCTTCCAGGAGCTCATGTTCCTGCCCCTGACCGCCAAGGACTACATCGAGGCCCAGCGCGTGACCAACGCCCTGCAGAGCCGCGTCATCCAGATCATCCAGGACTCGGAAGGGCTCAATTTCGTGGGCATCGGCCTGGAGGGGGGCGTGGTGGCCTCCTACGCCCGCGGCGAGGGAGACCTCCTGCCCGAGGAGCGCGCGCTCAAGGTGGCGGTGCAGGCCATCGAGGAGTGCGGCTTCGTGCCGGATCGCGACGTGGTGCTGGCGCTTGACTCCGCGGCCTCCGAGCTGAGCAAGGCCTTCCGGGAGCAGAGCGGCGAGGAGGAGTCCATCGGGCAGTACCTTTTCTGGCGGGCCGAGGACCCCAAGCTCATGAGCTCCGATGAGCTCATCGCCCTCTATAAGCGCTGGGTCAAGGAGTATCCGCTCGTCTCCATCGAGGACCCCTTCGCGGAGGACGACCACGACGCCTGGAAGAAGCTCATGGCCGAGATGGGCAAGGAGATCCTCATCATCGGCGACGACCTGGTGACCACCAAGGACTCCACCATCATCCGCTGCGCCGAGGAAGGGCTCATCAACACGGCCCTCATCAAGGCCAATCAGATCGGCACTCTTTCCGAGACGCTCCTGGCCACGCGCGCGGCCAAGGAGCGGGGCCTCGCCCTGGTGGTCTCGCACCGCTCCAAATCCCCCAACGAGGTCATGGAGGCGGACATCGCCTTCGCCGTGGGCGCCCTCGGCCTCAAGTGCGGCGGCGGGAGCAACACCGAGCGCCTCATCAAGTACGGGCGCATCGTGGAGCTCATCGAACTGGCGCAGAAAGGCATGCGGATCACGCGGCGCCTCGACCCCGACCTGGTCATCGCGGACATCACCGCCCACGAGGAGCCCACCAACGCGGGCATCCCCACCGTGGGCGTCACCGTGCGCCTGGACAACGGCATGAAGTTCACCGCGGCCACTCCCCTGGGCACCTCCGCGGGCGGCGATGAGGCCGTGCACTTGGTCGACAGCATCGTCGAGGCCTGCCCGCTGACCCGCAAGCACCCGGGCGTTTTCCTTTTCAACGAGCGCGAGATGAGCTACCGCTTCTCCCCGGTCGCGGGCTCGGAGTCCATCTCCGCGGCCAACGACGACGAGCTGGCCGGCCTCTGGATGCGCGCCAAGCGCTACGGCGGCAAGGGCTGCCTCAACGCGGTGGCCAACCTCGAGGAGATCATCGCCCCGTGCTTCCTGGGAAAGAAGCTTTCGGAGTTGGCCGGCCTAGAGGAGGTGGACGCCAAGCTCCTGTCCTTGGAGCTCGACCTGGCCCTGCGGCGGGGGAAGATCCGGCGCGACGCCTCCGCCGCCGAGAAGATCGCCCTCATGCAGCGCAAGGCCAACATCGGCATGAACGCGATGCTCTCGGTCTCGCTGGCCTTGGGCCGCCTGCTCGCGGCGCGCGATGGGCAGGAATTGCCGGACCTGCTCCAGGCCTTGGAGCCGCGCATCGACCGCGAGCGCCTCTACGGCGTGGAAGCGGCCAAGGCCGCGGAAA
>CAYWAR010000184.1:0-5576 GCA_964455765.1 uncultured Elusimicrobia bacterium | reverse complement strand
GCCAATTCCTGCACTGCCTCCGCCTTGAGACGCGTATTAAGCTCAATCGCGTCGTCGCAGGACTTCCTGACTACGGGCCCCCAATTACACACAGGATCGTTCTTGTTCTCATCGATCTGGCCTTGGTAGAACTTGATCGCGTTCCGTTTCAGATCGATCAGGAGTTTTAGATACTCCTCCTCACTTTCGCTGCAGCCGGACTGCGCGGCAAGAGCCGCGGCCAACAGGCTCCCCCGCAGAGAGAAGTCCTGAACCTTCAGCCCATCCGCCAGGTATTTCGCGGATTTATTCAGGCCTTCCACCGCCTCCTTGCGGAATGCGTCCAGGACGATGGCCGATTGCTTCTCGTCCCTCCCCCAGAGCGTCTTGGAGGCCGGGCCAAAGCTCGCTTGAACCTCCTGGGCCAGCTTCAGGGCATCGCTCCGTATCTGGTGCGCCTTGCCCGCGGTCTTGGCCAGATCAGCCTCTCCCGCGAGGCCCGATTCAATGAGCGGCAAGCCTCCGGCTGAAGCCGCCAGGGCAGGGGCTTTGGCTTTCTCAACGGCTTGTCCAAGGCTCCAATGCACCGCGGAAAGCCGCCAAAAGAGGCCGCCGTTTACGCCGTCGTGCTTGGGCGGCTTGGTCATGAGCCGGGCGTTGAAACGCTCCAGCATGGAGGACGCCGGGGGAACGCCTTGCCTGGCCCTCTGCGCCTTCTGTTCCAGCGCTTTCAGAACGAGGGCCGACTGCTCGACCTTCAGACGAAATAACTGCTTGGCCAGAGAATCTCCGGCCATGGTCTGCTTCGCTTCGGTTTTAGCGGGTCTCTGGGATTTTGAATCCGCCGCAAGAATATCTTGGATGGGAGAAAGAACAAGAACCGCGAAGACAATGATATATGCCAGGAAGGCACGCGAGGCAGGGCGGGAGCGTCTTCGCATTCGCAATATCATAGGTCCTATGATTGGAATCCCCTAGGGTCGGAAGACCCAGCGGAAATTGGGGCCTTGGTCCTATATGGGCCCCAGAAGTTCCCAATTTATCCCGGCTACCCGAGGGATCCCCTGGGATCCCTCGGGTAGCCGGTCATATGCGCTCGAAGTAACGGGCACGCTCCCAGCAGGTGACCGCCCGCTCGAAAGACGCCTGCTCGGACCTAGCCGCGTGCAGGTAATGCTTATGGACCTCGGGGCCGAAGGCCTCGAGCGCGGCCCGGCTCTTTTCCCAGCAGGAAGCGGCTTGCGAGAGCGACTTCGGCACCTCGGCGACCCGGGCGGCAGCATAGGCGTTGCCTTTGAACTCCGCCGGAGCGTCGAGCTTCTTTTCGATACCGTAGAGCGCGGCCGCGATGGCCGCGGCGAAGGCGAGGTAAGGATTGGCGTCCGCCCCCGGGATGCGGTTCTCGATGCGAAGCCCCGGGCCCTCCCCCAAGGCGCGGAAGCCGCAGGTGCGGTTGTCGCGGGCCCAGGCGATGCGCGTGGGGGCGAAGGAGGAGGACTGATAGCGCTTGTAGGAGTTCACCGTCGGAGCGAAGAAGAGCGAGAAGTCCCGGGCCAAGGCCATGCCTCCGGCCAACGCGGAGCGGAAAGCCGCCGAAGGGGCCTTGGGAGAGGGGCCGCAAAAGAGGTTCTTGCGCCCGGCCTTGTCCCAGAGGCTCGCGTGCAGGTGGAAGCTCGAGCCCGCCCAGCGGTCGTCCACCTTCGCCATGTAGGTCACCGAGACGCCTTTCTGGACGGCGATCTCCTTGGCCCCGTGCTTGTAGATCGTGTGGCGGTCCGCCATCTCCAAGGGGTCCGAGAAGCGGAGGTTGATCTCCTGCTGGCCGTTGCCCCACTCTCCCTTGGAGCATTCCACCGGGACCCCGGCCTCCTCCATCCGGTTGCGGATCTCCCGGATGAGGAACTCCTCCTTGGTGCCCTGGAGTATGTGGTAGTCCTCGATGTAGTGTCCGCCCGGCTCGAGCCCGTGCCAGCCCTTCTGGCGCGCCGCGTCGTAGCCGTCCTTGAAGAGGTAGAGCTCCAGCTCGGAGCCTACCCTGAAGCTCAGCCCCTTGGCCGCCGCGCGCGCGACCTGCCTGCGCAGGATGTGCCGGGGGGATACCTCGATCTCTTTCCCCTCCTCGCTTTTTAAATCGCAGACGACGAGGGCCGTCTTCTCCAGCCAGGGCAAGACCCGCAAAGTCCCCCAATCCGGGACCATGTGGAAATCCCCGTAGCCCTTCTCCCAGCTGGTCAGGTCATAGCCCTGCACCGGCTCCATCTCCATGTCCACGGTCAGCAGGTAGGCGCAGGCGTGGACCCCGCGGTCGGCGACGGAATCCGCGAAGAAACGGCCCGTGATCCTCTTGCCCATCCAGCGGCCGAGCATGTCCGGGAAGACGGTCAGCACGGTATCCACCTCGCCGCGGCGAATCTTGTCGAGAAGGGTCTTGAGCGCGAGTTTCATGAGGTTCCTCTAATACGCTTCCTTAATTGGTCCTGGGGCGGATTATATCAAAGCGACATCGTCCCTTATCCCTGATTCGCGGAAAAACGCATGCGTTTTTCCGCGAATCAGGTCCCTTTGCGTTCGAGAACGGCGAGCAGGCTGTAGGCGCAGGGCACGACGAGGAGGGTCAGCAGGGTGGAGACGAGCACGCCTCCGATGACCGCCGCGGCCATGGGGATGCGCGTCTCCGCCCCGGGCCCGATGGCCAGGGCCGGAGGGACGGCGGCCACGATCGTCGAGAGGGAGGTCATCAGGATCGGCCGCAGGCGCACCGGGCAGGCCTCTAGGAGCGCCTCCCTCAAGGGGAGACCCTCGGCGCGCTTCTGATTGGTGAAATCCACGAGCAGGATCGAGTTCTTCTTGACGATGCCCATGAGCAGGATGAGCCCGATCATGGAATAGACATTGAGGCTTTGATCCCACGCCAGCAGGGCCATGAAGGCTCCGGAGATGCTGAAGGGGAGGGCCAGGAGCACGGAGATGGGGTGGATGAAGCTGTTGAACTGAGAGCCCAGGACCATGTACGAGACCAGGATGCCCAGGGCCAGGGCGAAGAGCAGGCTCGAGAAGGACTCGCGGAAGGTCTGGGCCGAGCCGGAGAACACGATGTGATAGCCCTCAGGCAGGGCCTTGGCCGCGATGCGCTCCACCGCGGCCAGGGCTTCGGCCTGCGACCTGCCCGGCGCGACGTTGGCCATGATGCCCACGGCCCTCTCCCGGTCCTTGCGCGTGATGGACAAGAGCGTGGGGTTCTGCTCCACGCGCACGACCTCGGAGAGGCGGATCATCTCGCCGCGGTTGTTGCGCACGAAGAACCGCTCGATGTCCTGGGGCTTGGTGCGGAAGGCGCTCTCCGAGCGCAGGCGCACCTCGTAGCGGCGGCCCTTGTCGGTGAAATACCCCGCGCGCACGCCGCCGACCATGGCGTTGACCACGGTCCCGATGGAGTCGATGTTGACCCCCCGGGCGTAGGCCTTGGCCCGGTCGGGATAGACGCGGGCCTCGGGCATGCCGGTCTTGTAGTCGGTGTCCGCGTCCACGACCTCTCCCGAGGCTTCCAGCTCCCTCATCAGCTTCGCCGAGAGCTCGGTGAGCGTCCCCCAATCCGGACCCCGGAGCGTGAATTCCACCGGGAAGCCGCGCGAGGAGCTGAAGCCGCTCTGCGAGAGGTCCATGACGATGGCCCTCACCCCGGGGACCTTGTTGAGGTCCTTGCGGGCCGCGGCCATCACCTGGGCCTGGGTCAGGGGCTTGCCCCCGGGCCCCTTGGGCCGCTCGGCCTTCTGCTTGAGGGTCAGGAAGAGTATGCCCGTGTTGACCTCCCCGCCGCCGAAGCCGCCGACCGCGGAGAAGTAGCGGCCGACCACGGGCTGGGACATGATCCAGGCCTCGATCTCGCGGAACTTGGCGTCGGTGAATTCCATGGAGGAGCCCACGGGCGTCTGCACCCGGACCATGAACATGGACTGGTCCTGGGGCGGGACGAACTCCTTGCGCAGCTTCTTGACCAGGCTCAGGGAGAGCCCGAAGAAGGCCAAGGACAGGAGCACGACCTTCCAGCGGTTCTCCAAACAGACCGTCAAGAGGCGGCGATAGACCCGGGCGAGCCGGTGGAAGGAGGCCTCCACGGCGCGGGTGAGCGGGTTCTTGCGCTCTCCTGCGTCCAGGAAGCGCGAACAGCGCATGGGGGCCAGGGTCAGGGCCTCCAGGAGGGAGAACGCCACCGCGGCCGAGAGGGTGATACCGAACTGGAAGAAGAACTTCCCCATGATGCCGCGCATGAACACCACGGGCACGAAGATGGCCAGGATGGCCACCGTGGCCGCCATGGCCGCGAAGGTGATCTCGCGCGAGCCGTCGAGAGCCGCCTCCATGCGGCTTTTTCCCGCCTCCTGGTGGCGCACGATGTTCTCGAGCACCATGATGGCGTCGTCGACCACGATGCCGATGGCCAGGGTCAGGGCGAGCAGGGAGAAGGTGTTGAGGGTGAATCCCAGGAAATAGGTGACGATGAAGGTCCCCAGCACCGAGGTGGGGATGGCCAGGAGGATGTTGAGCGTCGACGACCAGGAGCCCAGGAAGAGCCAGCAGACCAGCGCGGTCAGAACGGCGGATAGGATGAGGTTGAAGTTCAACTCATGCACGGCGTCCGAGATGAAGCGCGTGGAATCGAAATTGACGCCGAGCTTCATTCCGGCGGGGAGCACCTTGCGGGTCTCCTCCATGCGCGCCTTGACCAGCCGCGCCACTTCCACGGAATTGGCTCCCCTCTGCTTGCGGATGCCCAGCCCGATGGCCCGCTCCCCCATCACCCGGGAAAGACGCCGGAAATCCGAGAGGCCGTCCTCCACGCGCGCCACCTCCCGCAGGCGGATGGGCACATGGATGGGCTGGCCCCCGCGCTGGGTGATGAGAAGGCCGCCGAACTCCTCGGGCGAGGTGAACTCGCCCAGGGTCCGGACGTTGAAGTCCTTGAGGGCGGTCTCGATGCGCCCGCCCGGGATCTCCGCGTGCTGGCGGGAGATGGCCGCGAGCACGTCCTCCACCGTGATCTCCTTGGCGCGCATCTTGTCCGCGTCGAGCCACACCCGCAGGTTCCGCTCCAAGAGCCCGCCCAGGAACACCTCGCCCACCCCGGGGACGGTCTGAAAGCGCTGTTTGAGGTGGTCCTGCGCGTAGACCATCATCTCCTTGAGGGGTCTTTCCCCGGAGAGGGCCAGCCATAAAATGGGCTGGTCCTCCGGATTGACCTTGGTGACCACCGGGGCGTCCATGTCCCGGGGCAAGCGGTTGCGCGCCTGGGCGAGCTTGTTCTGGATGTCCTGCACCGCGGCGTCGATGTCCCGGCTGAGCTCGAACTCCACGGTCACGGTGGCTTGACCCTGCTTGGAGGAGCTGGAGATCTCCCGGACGCCGGTGACCGTGGTGACCTGGTCCTCGATGGGATCGACGATCTCGCTCTCCATGATCTCCGGCGCCGCGCCCTCCCAGGCGGCGGAGACGGTGACCACCGGGAAATCCACGTCGGGCATGAGGCTCACGCCCATGCGCGAGAACCCGATGGCCCCGAAGATCATGAGCCCGAGCATGAGCATCCAGGCGAAGACCGG
>CAYWAR010000183.1:0-5645 GCA_964455765.1 uncultured Elusimicrobia bacterium | reverse complement strand
CTCGAGCGCTTCGGGGTGGTCTCGGCCGCCTCGGACCTGGCCAAGTCCAACCCCCGGATATTGACGCTCTTGGGAGCTCACCGGTCCGATGCCGAGGCCGCCCAAGGCCGGCATGAGGAGTTCTCCGACCCGCTCCCCGACCTCTACTCCGGGGAGGAGGAGGCTGCGCTTTCAGGCCGGTGGACGGGTCCGCGCTCCGAGCGCGTATCCGATGAGAAAGTCCGCCGTTGGGACCGCGTCATCTCCGCCGAGGATTCCTTCCTGCGCGACCGCCTCCTCCGCCTGGCCCGGGACTTCAAGGACAGGCCGCCGGAACCTCCGGGGCCCCTGCGCATCGGGATATCCGTCCAGCCCCATTGACCCCTCCCGCGCGCGGCAAGCTGGTATAATATCGGGCTTTTCATGGACTCCACGATATCCTCGCTCTTCAAGGACGGCGGCGCCTTGGCCGCCGCCCGCCCCTGGCTCAGACGCCTGACGCTCTATGGATCGGCCTCCCTCATCGCCTGGGCCGCCTACGCCTACTACCTCCGCCTCTGCGAGGCCGGCTCCATCGAGCATGACGCCCAAGGAGTCCAGACCTATACGGGCGAACTCGGCGGCCGCAACCTGGAGAACCGCTTGTTGGGGACCGGCTCCACCTCCAAGGAAGCCGCGGCCCTGCTGAAATCGCTCTCCAAGACCGGCGCCGGCCGAGCCTTCCCGGGCGACAACTACGAGCTGGTCCGCTCCACC
The DNA here is from genome assembly GCA_964455765.1 of uncultured Elusimicrobia bacterium. Classification (GTDB taxonomy): domain Bacteria; phylum Elusimicrobiota; class Elusimicrobia; order UBA1565; family UBA1565; genus CAYHRV01. The sequence goes on along the minus strand of CAYWAR010000183.1, from coordinate 4,910 downwards.
GACGACAGGTTCCTGCACCTGACCGTGGTCCGGGGCCTCAAGCGGACCGTCGTGACGCCTAAGAACGGGGGCTTCCAGGCCGTGGTCAGCGACGTCCCGGTGCTCACGACGGCCAGGCAGGCGCGGGGGGACATCCGGGGCAATCTCTGGCTCTCCATGCAGAACCGGGGGGTCCCTCCGACCCTCATCTCGGAGTTCGCCGACACCTTCCAGTGGACCGTGGACTTCCTCACCGAGACGCACGACGGGGACCGCTTCGCCGTCTCCTGGACCGAACGGCACACCCCGGACGGCCGCAACTGGGGACGGACCATCGAAGCCGGGCTCTACGACGGCCGGGTGACCGGCCGCCACGTCGGCATCCTCTTCGGCGACGGCTATTACGACGAGAAGGGGCATTCCCTGGCCCGCATGTTCCTCCGGGCTCCTCTCAATTACCGCCGCATCTCCTCCTACTTCTCCTCCAACCGCTATCACCCCATCCTCCGCCGCTACCGCCCCCACCATGGGACCGATTACGCCGCCCCCTACGGCACCCCCGTCTCCGCCGTCGGAGCGGGCCTCGTCGCAGGCGCGGGCTACAAGGGAGGCCTCGGCAACGCGGTGGAGATCCGCCACAACTCCAACTACGTCACCGTCTACGGCCATCTCAAGGGCTTCGCCAAGGGAGTGCGCGCGGGAACGCGCGTGCGCCAGGGCCAGGTCATCGGCTATGTCGGCGCCACCGGCTTGGCCTCCGGACCGCATCTGCACTTCCAGATATCCAGGAACGGACAGTGGATCAACTTCTTGAGCATCAAGGTCCCGCAGGCGACCAGCGTCCCGGCCAAATCCATGCCTTCCTTCCAGGCGAACCGCGACAGGCAGGTCCGCCTCCTCGGGGAGACCGGCTCCGGAGTGCGCGCCAGTGCGCGTTGAGGGCGGCGGCCCGGCGGCCGCCGTTCTCTCCGCGGCGATGTTCTTGTGCGGCTGCGCCGGACTCGGCGGCATGCTTCCCAAGCGCCGGCCCCCTCCGCTGGAGGAATCCCAGTTCACCCCGGTCGGCTTCAAGGAAGCGTTCAAGGCGGAGCGACTCAGGCCGGTCCGTTTCGAGGCCCAATTCCTCGGAGAAGAAGACACCATCCTGGACCTGCCCGATGAGTACCATGAAGGGTTCATCCGCCTGCGCATCTGTCCGCCGGGGAAGGCCAAGGCGGCCGTGAGCAACGTCGTGGCGCCCAAGAGCCTGGAGAAGGCCGTAGCGGGCCTCAAGCGGGGGGAAAACGCGGAATTCTTCGTCGTCAGGACCTGGAACGAGGATACCGACTTGGACGAGGAAAGCCGCCAGGCCGTGCTCCAGGTGCATAAACTCGCCCGGCCGCCCGACCCGGCCCAAGCCGCCCTCCCGGCGAAGCCTCGGACGCTGAGCTTCCGCAATAACCGGAATGCCGACGACCTCATCACCCTCGACCCGGACGGCTCTTTCCGTTTGAGGGAGCGAGGAAAGGAGATTTCGGGAAGTTACGAGCGGACCGGGGCGAATCTGCTCTTCCGCCTGCCTAACGGCAAGACGGCCAACGGCAGTTTCGACGGGTCGGTGCTCAAGGACCCGGACAAGAAGGAGTGGGCCCTCGTCCCGGAAGAGTAGCTACCTCTTCCAGGATTTCGGACAGAGCGCGAAATTCAGGACCGTGGCTTCCTTGGCGTTGCCCTTGTTCTCCGGCCTCTCCACCCCTTTGGGGGGGCAGCCGGTCCTGATGCGGACTTCCTCCGGCACGGTCTCATAGGAGCCGGTCCGGTATTCGGAGAGGAAATTATAGTGGCGGATGCCGACCGAGTAGCCGCCCTCGGAGCGGGGTGGGACGGCCACGGCGTAGCGCCCTCCGGAATTGGAAGCCGCGGACGCGGACACCGCCGAGGACCTCCCCTGGAAAAACGACAACTCCGCGCCCTCCAAGGGCAGGCCGGTGTCCATGTCGATGACCTTCCCCTCGAAGCGCCAATAGCCCTCCGGGCCCTCGGCCGTCGGAGCGGCCGCCTGGGGGACCGGGGCGGCCGAGCCATCCGCCGGGACCTGCTCCTGGGCATGAGCGGAGACCGGAGCCGACGGCCGGGGCTCCTGCGAGGGAGTCCTGAAAAAGAAGAAATAGGCCATGGCCGCGGCGGCCAAGCCGCCGTAGAGGACCACCGGACTGCTCTCCTCCCGGCTGACGCGCAGGGCGGAAGGCCGGGACTGGGCCGCGGCCGCTGCCGACTTCCATTTCGCGAAGACGAAACCGCAGGACGGGCACTCCGTGACGCCTTCGGGCTCTTCCGCGTTGCAGTGAGGGCACTTCATAAGGGTAGCTTAATGCTCTCAAGCCCCCATGTCAAGACTGCGGGGCAAGGACCCGGTGGCCGAGAAGCTTGGCCCCGTCGAAGACGAAAAAGCCGCTGAACTTCCGGCGCTCGATGAGCAAGGGCAGCCAGAAGGGGTCGTCCTCCCACATCTCCGCGTAGGGGATGCCCTCCAAGGGGAACCATTTCGGGATGGCCTCGTCGGTCTCCTTGAGCTCCCCTTCGCAGCCCGAGGCGGCGAACACCGCCACGTGCAGGCTGTAGCCATCCTTGAACTGGAAGCTCAATTCCCCGGCCTCTTCGAGCCCGAGGGGGGTGAGGCCGATCTCCTCCTGCGTCTCGCGCACGGCGGCCTGGAAGGCGCTCTCTCCCGGCTCGATGCGCCCCCCGGGCCCGTTCATATTCCCCGCGCCGAGGCCCCGCTTTTTGCGGATGAGGAGGATGCGCCCCTCCTGGATGATGAAGCAGAGGGTGGCTCGCTCCTTAGGGGTCCAGTTCTTCCAGTCTACGCCATCCACATGCGGGTCCATGGTCGGGGCAGCATCATAGTAAATCCCCGTCCGCGGCGCACAAAGTGCGCTGCGCGTTTTCAAGGTCGCGCCCGACGGGCGCATCCATTCGAAACGCACAGCGACTTTCGTCGCTGTGTATATGGTCTTGCCAAAAGGCGAAAAGCTCGGCATACTCTCCTGAGGTGGAAGCTCCCCGATGATATCCAGCGGACTATTGGCCGCCCTCTTCGTCTTCGCCGCCGCGGTTGCGGCCGCCCTGGGGGCGGTCTGCCTGCGCCTGCTCGACAAAGCGTCCCGATCCCCTCAGGACGCCCAAGCCTTGCAGAGGATCGAGTCCGAACTGCGGGAGGCGAGGGAGAGGCTCCTCCTCATGGATTCCGAGCTGGGCAAGAAGGTCTCCCAACTCCAATTAGACGTCATAGACAGGGTCAATTCGGCCCTGCAGGGCAATACGCAGACCGTGCTCCAGCAGCTCGGCTCGGCGACGAAATCCGTCTCGGAGACCGACCGGAACATGCAGCAGCGCATGGATTCGCTCCAGAAGCGTTTCACCGACGTGCAGGAGGGCATCGCCTCGGTCAAGACCACCGCGGGGGAATTCACGACGATCGGCAAGGAGCTCCGGGACGTGCTCCTGCCCGGAGGCCAGCGCGGCAATTTCGGACAGGTCGAACTGGAGAAGATCCTCAAGGACGTGTTCCCTCCCCATCACCTGCGCTTCCAGGCTCCGGTGGAGCCCGGCGGGACCACGCTCGTGGACGCCGCCGTGGTCCTGGACGGCAAGCTCATCCCCATCGACTCGAAGTTCCCGGTCGCGGATTTCCTGGCCATCAAGAAGGCCGCGGGAGGGGAGAAGGTCAAGGCGCGCAACCTGTTCATCAAGGAGATCGACAAGCTCCTCTCGGACATCGAGAGCAAGTACATCCGCCCTCCCCACACCTTCGAGGCCGCGGTCATGTACATCCACTCGGAGTCCGTCTACCAGGAAGCGGTGTCCATGGACATGGACGAGGGGGGAGCCGACCTCTTCACCCTCGCCCAGCGCAGGAAGGTGCTCCTATCCTCCCCGCACACCCTCCTCATGCACCTGAGGCTCATCTACAGCGTGGTCAAGAACCAGCGCTTGAGCGAGAACGTCTCCAAGCTCGTGGAGATGCTCAACAACCTCCAGCCCGCCCTCGAAGAGGTCAAGGACGCCTTCGGCAAGGCCAAGAAACAGCTCAACTTCGCGGGCACCAATCTCTCGGAAGCCGAAGCCGCCCTGTCCCAGTTCGAACAGCGCCTCCAAGGCGTCGTGTCGCTCCCCGCAGAAGCCCCCCAGAAGATCCCTTTAAAGTCCCCGTAGCTCAATGGATAGAGCACCTGCCTTCTAAGCAGGTGATCCAGGTTCGATTCCTGGCGGGGACAGGAACACAGCGACGAAAGTCGCTGTGCGTTAAGAATGAAGGCGCCCATCGGGCGCCACCTTGAAAACGCGCAGCGCACTTCGTGCGCCGCGTATAGGACCTTTGGGCAATTTTCCTAGGCCCTATATCCCAGTAAGATTCCGGGCCCTATTTCCCTTGCGGATCTGGGTCCCAGGTGCTATATTTAGTGCGACCTTTGCAATCGAGGTGGAACATTGATGAAAAAGATTATCTACGCGCCGGTCGTGTTGGGCATATTCGCCTGGAGCATGACGGGTTTTACCCTGGAGCAGAGTCCGGAGCAGGCCAAGCAGGAATCCGGCGTGAGATTCGCCGAAGGCGCGAGCGCTCCCGGGACGCAGGCTTCTCCCGTGGCCGCGGAACCCTCGGGGGATAACGCGGCCGATTTGAACCTGAGCGCGCCGCAAGCCATGCTTCTGGACGGCAATGAGGTCCCGGCGCCCCGGGCGGCCAAGCCGCAGGCCCCGGGTCCGGATCGGAAGGGCTACGGAAAATTCGCCCTCCTAGGCCTGGGAGCGCTGATAGGAGCCATTTTCGGGCGCGGCCGCAACCGCCGCAGTCCGGGCCGGGTAGGAGGCGGCGAAAGCGGCACCCCGGGCCGCGTAGGCGGCGGTGAGCGGGGAACCCCCCGACGCGGCGGAGGCGGAGAACGCGG
>CAYWAR010000182.1:0-5655 GCA_964455765.1 uncultured Elusimicrobia bacterium | reverse complement strand
CTGCTCGCCTCGCGTCGCTTCGGCTCGCTCCAGAAATCGCGCGGCCAAAAGCCAAAGGAATAATGGGACACTACACTAGAGGGGAGATCGTTTCATGAATCAAGTCCCTAAAAGCATCATGCTCACCCCGGGGCCCACGCCCCTTCCGCCCTCCGTCTACGAGAAGATGGCCGAACCCATCCTCCACCACCGGACCCAGGAGTTCGGCAGGCTCTTCAGCGGGGTGCTCTCCGCCCTGAAGTCGGTGTTCCGCACGAAGAACAGCGTGCTCATGGTCACCTGTTCCGGCACCGGCTCCATGGAGTCAGCGGTGGCCAACCTCCTCTCCCCCGGCGACTTGAGCCTGGTCCATTCCACCGGGGCCTTCGGCGACCGCTTCCTCCACATCCACAAGGCCTACGGACTCGATCCCGCCTTTCTCTCGGAGGAGTGGGGGCGCGCGGCGGACGGGGACAAGCTCCGCGCCGCCCTGCGCTCCCGGACCGGGGTCAAGGCGGTGTTCCTCCAGCACACCGACACCTCCACCGGCGTCGTCAACGACCTGCGCGCCCTGGCGGCGATCATCCGGGAGGAGTCCGACGCGCTCGTGGTCGTCGACTCCATCTCCGGGCTCGGCGCCGAGGAGCTCGAGACCGACGCCTGGGGCCTCGACATCGTGCTCTCCGCCTCCCAAAAGGGCCTGATGGCCCCGCCGGGGCTGGCCTACATGGCCGTCTCCGAGCGGGCGTGGAAGGCCTGCGAGGCGGCGAAGCTCCCGCGGTTCTATTTCGACTGGCGCGCCATGAGGAAGTCCCTGCCGAACCTCGAGACCCCTTTCACGCCGGCGGTGGGATTGGTCGCCGCCCAGGCCGAAGCCCTGCGCCTTATCCTGGCGGAAGGGATGGAGGGCGTCTGGCGGCGCACCGCGGAACTGGCGGCCTTCACGCGCGCCGAGGGCCAAAAGCTCGGCTTGCGCCTCTTCGCCCGGGACGCGGCGGACATCCTGACCGCGGCTTGGCTCCCCGAGGGCATGGACGGCAAGAAGCTCCTCAAGGAGATACTGGAGGAGGACCGCATCTCCATCGCCGGCGGCCAGGAGAAGCTCGCGGGCAGGATCGTGCGCATCGCGCACATGGGCCACATCCGCAAGCCGGACGTGGAAGCGGGGCTCAGGGCCCTCGCGCGCAGGCTCAAAGCCCCCGCATGACCCAACGCGACGCAGGGAGATTCGTCGTCCTCGTCACCGATAAGATCGACCCCGCCGGGCTCGCCCCGCTGGCCGCCCATCCCGGCTTCGAGCTCCTCGAGAAGCACACCCCCGAGCTCTTCGAGCCCCTCCTCCCCCGCGCGCAGGCCTGGCTGGTGCGCTCGGAGACCAAGGTCACCGCCGAGCGCATCGCCAAGGCGCCCCGCCTCCGCCTCATCGGCCGCGCCGGGGTCGGGGTGGACAATATCGATCTCGCCGAAGCCTCCCGCCGCGGCATCGCCGTGGTCAACGCGCCGCAGGCCAACACCATCTCCGCCTGCGAGCATGCCTGGGCCCTGCTCCTCTCCCTGGCGCGACGGGTGCCCCAGGCCGACCGCGAAGTCCAGGCCGGACGCTGGGAGCGCTCGAAACTCACCGGGGTCGAACTGATGGAGAAGACGATCGGACTCGTGGGCCTGGGACGCATCGGGCGGGAGATGGCGCGGCGCGCGGCCGCCTTCGGGATGCGGACGGCGGCCTACGACCCCTATATTTCCGCCGAGCAGGCCCGCGGCTTCGGCGCCGAGCTCATGGGACTCGAGGAGCTGCTCGCCGCCTCCGATTTCGTGTCCCTCCATGTCCCCAGCTCCGAGAAGACGCGCGGCATGATCGATCGCAAGACCCTCGCCCTCCTCAAGCCCGGCGCCCGGCTCGTCAACTGCGCGCGCGGGGACCTCATCGTGGAGGCGGATCTGGCCGAGGCCTTGCGCTCTGGAAAACTCGCCGGCGCGGCTCTCGACGTATTCGAGACCGAACCCTTGCCCAAGGAGAGCCCCCTGCGCTCGGCCCCCAACCTCATCCTCACTCCGCACCTGGGGGCTTCCACCCACGAGGCCCAGAGGAAGGTCGCCGAGGATCTCGCCGGCGGCGTCATCGAGTTCGCCGAGAAAGGCTTGGCGCGCAACGCCATCAATCTGCCGGGCTTCGATCCCGACACCCTGAGCGCCCTGGGGCCTACCCTGGCTCTGGCCGACGTGCTCGGACGCTTCCTGGGCCAGACCCTCGACGCCGGCCTAAAAGCCGTGCATTGCCGCTTCGAGGGGGATTTCCAGCCGGCTCAAAGGCACCCTCTCTCCGTCGCCGCCCTCAAGGGCTTGCTCTCCGTGATCTTGGAACAGACGCTTTCCTTCGTCAACGCCCCCATTCTCGCCGGCGAGCGCGGGATCGAGACCTCCGACTCGGCCTCCTCCTCGGCCCCGGAGGGCTATTCCCGCCTCCTGTCGGTGACCGCGGTCACCGACCGCGGCGAGAGGAGCCTGTGGGGGACCGTGGGAGCCAACGGCTTGCCCCGCATCGTGCGCCTCGACGGCCTCTCCGTGGACGTGGATCCCCGCGGGAGGATGCTCCTCATCGCCAATCAGGACAGGCCGGGCGTCATCGGACGCGTGGGGACTTTCCTGGGCGAACGGGGGGTCAACATCGCGGACATGCGCGTCGGCCGCAAGGCCGCCCACGGGGAGGCGGTCATGATCATCCACGTCGACGACGCCGTCCCGGAGGCCGTGCGCGCGGAACTCTCCAAGCTCTCCGGCATCACCTCCGTGCGCAGCGTAGAGCTGTGACCTCCCCCCTCTCCTTCGAGCGAGTCTCCAAGGAGTACGTCCGCTCGCACCTGGGACGCAGGACCGTCTCAAAGGGACTCGAAGACCTCAGCCTGCGGCTGGAGGAAGGGGAGGTTTTCGGCCTGCTCGGCCTCAACGGCCAGGGCAAGACCACGGCCATGAAGCTCGCTCTGGGGCTTCTGACTCCCAGCGCCGGCGAGGTCCGCGTCCTCGGCTCCTCCCCCCGCGATCCCTCCTCCCTGGCCGCCATCGGCTACCTGCCCGAACTGCCCTATTTCTATCCCTACCTGACCCCCCGCGAGTCTCTGGAATACTACGGCCGCCTCTCCCGCATCCCCGAGAGCCTGCTTCGCGGCAAAGTGGACCGGGCCCTGGACGCCGTGGGCCTGGGCGCGGCCGCCGGGCGCAAAGCCTGCGAATTCTCCAAGGGGATGCTCCAGCGCCTGGGCCTGGCCCTGGCAACGCTCCACGAGCCGCGTCTCCTCCTGCTCGACGAGCCGGTCAGCGGCCTCGACCCGCTGGCCATCCACGACGTCCGCGGCTTCCTCAGCGAGCTCCACCGCAAAGGCTGCACGATACTCCTCTCCTCCCACAGCATCTCCGACGTGGAGCGGCTCTGCGGCCGCGTGGGCATACTCAAGGGCGGACGGCTCGCGCGGGTGCTCGCCTCCGCCGAGTGGGCCGCCCAGGAAGGCGGCCTCGAGCGCCTCTTCATCGACACGGTCCGGGGAGAAACGCCGTGAGGGAGCTTTTGATCCTCTCGGCGCATTCCTTCCGAGAGCAATTGCGCGGCCGCTTCTTCTCCATGATCCTGCTCTTCGGGGGGCTCATCCTCTACATGAGCCTCCTCCTGGGCGCGCTGGCCGCCGACCAGGAGCCGCGCGTCCTGCTCGATTTCGGGCTCTCTTTCATCGAACTCATGGCCACGGGCGCCGCCTGCTACGCGGCGGCCACCGGATTGCTCAGGGAGCTGGAGATGAAGACCATCTACCTGGTCCTCACCCGGCCGGTCTCCCGCTCGAGCTATCTCCTCGGCCGCTTCTTCGGCCTGCTGGCGGCCGCCGCCTGCGCCGCCGCCCTCATGTCCCTCCTCCACCTGAGCCTTCTCTTCCTCAAGGGCTGGCATTGGGAGAACGCCTACCTGCTCGCGCTGGCGGGGATCGGGCTCAAGCTCATGGTCGCCGTTTCGCTGGCCGGTTTCCTGGCCCTCATCTCGACCTCCGCGCTCTCGGCCCTGAGCATGACCGCCATCGCTTGGATGCTCGGCCATTTCGCCCCCGAGATGCGCTTCCTCCTCGAGCGCTCCGGCCTCCAAGGACGCCTCCTCGGCGCGGTCGTCTACATAATACCCAACCTCCAGCTCTTTAATTTCCGGGACCGCGCGGGCTCGGGCTTGGAAGAGCCCGTGCTCTTCGCCCTTCTCTACGCCCCGCTCTACGCCGGGGCCTGCCTTTGGGCGACTCTGCTCCTCTTCAAGAGAAAGGAATTCTGATGTCCCTGCCCTGGCTCGCCTTGGCCGCCGCGGTGGGGGCGCTCAACTTCACCGCCTTGAGGCTCCTGCCCGCGCCGTTCCCACCGGCCCGCGAGATGCAACTGGCCCGGGAGGACGCCGCCCGCAACGCGACTCTCCTCAGCTTGGGCATGAGACGCCTGGCCGCGGACATCGCCTTCGTGCGCATGCTCCTCTACTACGGCACCCCCGAACAGGGCGGCCACGAGGGCCATGCCCACGGCCCGGACTACGGCTCGGGCCATTATTTCGACCTCGCGCCCCAAGCGCGGCGCATCCTCGACCTCGACCCCCGGTTCTCCTATACCGTCCTCTACGCCGCGGGGGCCTTGGCCTTCAACCTCGACCGGCCCCAGGAAGCCCTCGCCCTGCTCGAATCCGGGCGGCGGACCGAGCCCAAGAACTGGCGCTATGCCTCCACCATCGCGGCCATCGGCTTCCACGCCAAAGGGGACGCCTCCAAGGTGCTTTCCGAGCTGGAGCCACTGCTCCGGGAGAGGGATTGCCCCACCATGCTCAAGAACATCGCGGCCTTCCTGTGCGTCCGTTCGGGACGGAAGGCCGAGGCGCGGCGGCTATACCGGGAGATATTGGAGTCTCGCGACAAGGACTATCACGAAGTGGCCCGAAAGGCCTTAGAACGGCTTTAGGACGGCCAGCAGTAGGACTGCGCAGACTCCGAAGAAGAAAAGACCCTCAAGAAGATCGATACGCGCCGGGGCTGAGCCCCGGCGGACGGGGCCCCGGCGGGAGGAGCCGCGGCGGATGGCGGCAACGAGGGTGAGCGCGGCCAGGAGGGCGACCAAGGCCAGCTTGGCGTGTAGCCAGCCCTGGCGCAGGAAATACTCCGGGCTCGAGGAGAGCAGGCCCACGCCGGTCAGAAGGACCAAGACCATCCCGGGAAGTCCGAGCTTTAACAGGAAATCCCTTTCCAATATATCCCAAGACGGCGACGGCGGATCATCCGCGCCGCGGCGGCGCCGCGACACCATGGCCGCCGCGGTGACCCCACCAACCCAGAGGAAGGCCCCTAAAAGGTGCAGCGCAAACAAAAGCGCTAATGCGAGGAAAGCATGGAACAACGATATCGGAATCCAAATCAACAGACCAGAAACACTATCTTCGCGTTTCTGGCATTGTCGCCATTCGCAGTTTGCTGGCCCCAAACATCGGTTTCAACTCATACTAAAGTCGTCGAGTTCATCGAGGGTGGGAAGAAGTTTGCAATTCCCTTAGAATATGTAGATACCCTAAAGCTATCTCTCCGTTCTCCCAACAAGAAGGTTACCGCTACCGTAGTTGTTCGAAATGCTGGCGCCACGGCTGACTTTAGCACGTTCGTGAACCTAAGACCAGAA
>CAYWAR010000181.1:0-5682 GCA_964455765.1 uncultured Elusimicrobia bacterium | reverse complement strand
AGCAGCTCCCCGGCGAGGGAAGCCGGGACCTCAAGGCGCGTCACTTGGTCCGGGGCGTAGGCGTAAAGGTTGCGCTCCGTGTCCACGGCCATGGAGGTTTCCCGGGTTCCGAGGCCGTCGACGGATTCGACTTTGTAGACGAAAGACCGGGAGGGGTCCGGGATGGAATCGGCGAAGAACTGCGCGGAGGAGGAGAGGGTCGAAACGCGCACCCAGTTGGGGTTGGCAGCCGAGGTCGCGCGGAATATCTCGTAGCGCGAGAGTTCCGAGTTCTGGGCCGTGTCCGTGGAGGAGAAGGGCGTCCCGTCCTGGCTGTTCTGCACGGGCTTCCAATTCAGGGCGAAGGTCTTGCGGTCCGGGCTCACGAAACTGGAGAGGCCGGAGGGCGCCATCGGGGGCAGCTTCAAGAACACCGATGTGGACACCTCCACGGAATAGGCCGGCCCGCCGGTAAAGGCGCGCAGATGGTAAAAATAGGTCGTGTGCAGGGCGAGACCCCCCTGCGCGAAGGAGAGGGCGACCACGGTGGATTTGACCACGGCGCCGTCTCCAAGAGCCTGTTCCGGGCCGTAGGAGGCCCCGTCGGTAACGCCGCTAAAGGGGCTGGTGCTCAAGATAACGAGCACCCCGCGATGATCGGCCATCACCGGATTCTGCCAGGACAGCTGCACGGTGCGCGCCCGGACGTCAATGCTCGCGGCGAGGTTTTCGACGGGCAGGGGTGCGCCGCTGGGCTGGGTGCGTGTGGCCAGCAGGACGGAATAGCTCCTATCCCCCTGCCAGTTGAGGCTGGCGACCTTGAAGAAATAGGTTGTATTGGGGCTCAGGCCGGTGATCGTCAGCGCAAGCTCAAGGCCGCTGTTCGTGGCGGAGCTGAGCACCAGGCCGCCGGGGAGAAGGGCTCCGAAAGAAGTGCTGGAGGAGTCGAGGCCGTAGCCCGCGGCTCCCCCGGCCGGCAGGGACCAGGAGATGCGCACGCTCGTGTCCCCCACCGCGGCGATGACCGGATCGATTGGAAAATGGGCCAGGGTGGACTCCTCGGAGCGCCGGGAGTCCTCGGCGAAGAACTTGCGCGGGTCGGCGAGGTATACGCGCGCGTAATAGGTCGTGTTGGGCTCCAGGCCAGTCAGCGTCATCGTCTGGGCGCTGCCCGGCGAGACGGTCGTGGAGAACTCGGCCCGGTAGACGGTCGGGCTGAAGGCGTGCAGGGGATCGGAGGAGTAATCCAGGCGGTAGAACCCGCTGACCACCTGGCCCTGGAACCCGTCGAGGCCCGGTGCGGTCCAGGCCAGTTCCAAGGTTCCCGTGGACTTGCTCAAGGCCGTGATGGCGGTGATCGCCCCGGGCTGGGCGGAGAGCGGGATGTAGCCGGTCTGAAGCCTCACGGCGGCGCCGGACATCGTCCCGCCGCCCATCTCACCGACCGTATTGTGCAGGACCAAGCTCGCGGAGGCGAGGAGCCCTCCGCCGGCGCGGCCCGTGTGCCGAAGCATCGTCGCCGCCGTCCCAGTGAGCCGGTCCCCGGCGAAGGCCTTTCCGCAGAAAAACAACGCCATGGCCAGGGACGCGAGGAGGACTTTCTCCGCGCGTCGTTTCGCCGCTGGCGGTCCGATTCGAGGCATACTTTGTCTCTCCGGCTGCCTCAGAGCGTCGGTTTGGTCGCCGCGCGGATGATGCCCCGGAGCCTGGAGATCAATTCCTTCGGGCTCAGCGGCTTGAGTATGTAGTCGTCGGCGCCGGCCTCGAGGCCCTCGATGCGCTTGTCCACGGCGGAGGCTTCTCCCGTCATGATCAGGATCGGGATGTGGCGCAATCCGGGATCGGCTTTCAGCTTCTTGCATACCTCGATGCCGTTGTCGTCGGGCAGATGCACGTCCAGGAGGATCAGGTCCGGCTTGTTATCCTGGCAGAACTTGATCCCCAAGCCGGCATTGGGCGCCATGATGCACTCGTATCCCTCGGGAGTGAGAGTCTTGTGGAGCATCTTGCGCATTATCGGGTCGTCCTCGATTACCACTATTCGGAACATTTTTCCCCCTTGCGGGCGCCGTTATCAGAACTCATATCTATTTATAGGTTTTTTTTGTTTCCTATCTATGTACTAAATGCAATATAAATGAAACTAATTTGTATCAATATAATTTCAATTATTTGTAAAAATAATTTCAGTATTAATTAAAAATTAATCTATTTTAAAGCGGAATTAAACATTGCCGTAGACAATTATTTGTAACTTTATTATTTCATAATTAAATATTTTAAAATTTAATTATATTTCATAATTATTAACTTACTCTTGCGCGAACATTGATTTTCCTTTATACTAATGTGAATCGGATATGTCTTTCGATTGTCAGCAATATGTCCGATCACTAAAATGCCATATAATTTACTGATCGTCGACGGAGATTCTGAATCCAACGGGCGTTTGGCCCAAGGCCTGCGCCAGGAATTCGACGTCGACGCTTGTGAATTAGCTCGTCAGGCTTTAGACCGGCTTCGCGCTCGGAAGCCGGATCTTCTTGCGCTTGGGCTGGATCTTCCGGATATGGACGGCATGACGTTTTTGAAAGTTCTTCGCGAAACGGAGAATGGGAAGGATATCCCGGTTATCATAATGAGCCTGAAAAAGACGGAGGAATCCGTACAGCAGGCGTATGATCTGGGAATCGACGATTACATGACCAAGCCGGTAGACGTGAGAGAGCTCTTGGTGCGCTCCAGGACGGTGCTGCGCCGTCACTTTGAAAGGGCGGAGCATTGGGGGGCGGCGCTTGCCATCCAGGGTATAGAGATCGACCCGAGCCAGAGGCGCTGCCTGGTCAACGGCAAACGGGTGGTCCTTCGGCCCAGGGAATTCGAGCTCTTGGAGATCCTCATGCGAAAGGCCGGCAGGGTGCTCAGCCGGAACTATCTCCTGGAAACCGTCTGGGGCATGAGCAGTTCCTCCGATACCCGGGCCGTGGATGTGATGGTCAGCAGACTCCGCCACAAGCTGGGCGCCCGGGGCCGTAAGAGCATAGAAACCGTATCGAAAATGGGTTACACCTTCCTCCCCCCCTCCGATTGATCGGAATGCCGCGTTTCACCCTCGCCACCGCTCTGGTTTTGTTCGTCCTTCTCGGAGCGGCGCGCTTCGGCCAATGGGGCGCATCCTTGACCGCCGACGAGAGCTACACGCTCAATTACGCCTTCCAGCCCGTTTCCAGCATCCGCTCCGCCTACGATTCGACCAACAACCAAGTCCTCTTTTCTCTCCTCCTGCGGTTCATGGACCAGGCGAGCCCCAAGGCCTTGCTCTTCTCTCCGGCCGGCGTCCGTCCCCTTCAGCTTCCCTCCATCCTGGCCTCCATCGCCGCCCTCCCCCTGCTCTTCTGCGTCGCCTCCCGCCTCTTCAACCGGCCCATCGCCCTCCTATCCGTCGCTTTCCTGGGCGTTTCAGCCTGGCACCTGATGTATAGCCACATGCTGAGGGCGTACAGCCTCTCCGTTTTCTTCTGTCTATTGAACATCTGGATGCTCCAGCAGGCGCTGCTGGAGGGCCGCAAGCGCGCGCTTCTGGCCTTGCCCTTCGGCCTTGCGGCCGCAAATTATCTGATGCCGACGAACGCCTATTATTGCGCGGCCCTGGCGCCCTGGGCCGCTTTCGAGCTGTATCGTTCTCGGCGCCCGCGCCGGCCCGGGGGGGCGGCGGATGCTCATTTTCCTCTATTGGTCGGCGCGGCTTTTCTCGCGGGGGCGGCGTTGACGGTATGGCTCTACCGGCCGATCCTCAAGGATATCCTCCTTCCCCCCATCGACCGGCTCACCTGGACGGACTCCTTGGCCGCAACGGGCGCCCGATTGGAGAACTCTCTGCTCATCCTGGGGGCCCATCGCCCTTTCCGCTGGCTGGTTCTTGCCTGCGCCGCGCTCGGAGCCTATTACCTATGGCTGAGCCGGAAGCGCGGCTCTGGGGCGGGAATGCTGTTTCTATGCACCCTCTCCTTCCCGCTGATCGCCCTGACACTGCAGAGGATGATCGCCTACCCGAGGATCTCCATCCCGACCCTGCCGATCTGGGCGATGCTGTGCGCCGCGGGACTCTACGGGGCTCTCGCGCTGTTGAGGCTCAGGCGGGCCTTGCCGGCCTCGGCCTTCCGCCCGGTTCTCCTCGGGGCGCTTGGCGCTATCCTGCTGCTCTCCTCCGGAGAGGCGGCCGCCGTGCTCTCCTGGAACAGGGGCATGCGCATACGAGAGCCGCTTAACGCCGCGGCCCGCATGGCCAGGACGCAAGATGACCTGGTCGTGATCCTTCCCCCGCCCGTCCAAGGCGCGTGGGCCGCCTCGGGTGATGCCGTCGCCTGGGACTATCACGCCACCAGCGTCAATCTCCGGCCCCATGAACGGGTGCTTTTGGGCAAGGATCGCGGCTACCTGGCGCGCAGGCACTACTATATCGTCTCCGCCGGCGATGAGGAGGCCGAGGAGGCGATGGCCCTGTCCCGGATCGACCCGATTCTCAAGCGGAGCCTGCGCCTGGCCGGCGTCTTCAGGAAGCTGCGTCTGTATACGCTCGGAGTCGACGCCTCCGTGATCGAAGCCTACAAGGCCGCCGCGGCGGATGCGGGACTTGAGCCGGAGCAGAGGGTTCAGGCCTTGACCGGGCTCGGCGCGGATGCGATGGTCAGGGAAGACCCCGAGCAAGCAGTGCGGTGGCTCTCCCGGGCGCGGTATCTTTCCATGGGGTTCAAGGGGGATGCGAAGGTCCGGTTCCTGCTCGGCATGGCGCATTACCTCTCCTTCGAGGACAGGGCGGCGGCCGAGGAGTTCGCGTGGGTGGTAGCCCACGATACCCATAATTTTCACGCCCCGCTTTACCTGGCGGACGCCCTGGCGGAGCAAGGCCGAACCGAGGAGGCCCGGGGGTGGTACGGGTGGTATCTCCGGCCGGGCGCTCCGACGGAGTCCTGGTTCCTGGCGGATCGGGCTCGGGCAGGCGCGGCCGCCCTGCGTGCCGGCGGAAATCCCCGCATCCTTGCGCGCCCCCGGGATGCGGATGCCTGGACCGCCCTTGGACTCGCCTATCAGGCGCAGGGTTCCTACGAGCGCGCCGACCGGGCCTTGGCTCGCGCCTGGAGCATCCGGCCCAGGTCCGAGCTGCTCTTTCACCGCGCCGTGGCCCATTCGCATCTCAAGAACTATCATCGCGCATCCGAGTTCCTCCTCCTGGCCGATCAAGCCGGGCTAGGCGTGGAGGCGCGCATAGGCTTGGCCGAGATGCTCAGGATGAAGTACAGGCTGCGGGAAGCGGACGCCTTGATCGCGCGCGCCCTGCGCGAGCATCCGGAGAACGAGGGCGCCCGGCGCATCGCGGCGGAACTGCGGCGGATGAGGGAGCCTTAACAGCCTTTCAGGGAGCCGCGGCGGGAGCGGCCGTTCCTACCCTGGAGTAGAAATAGCGGTATAAGGCGGCGGTGCGGCGGATGGCCAAGGGCATGAGGACATCGGCTTCCTGCCGGATCTCTTCCTCGGTGAATCCCCCCGCGCGGCGGCGGCCCTGGTCGGAGGAGCCGTCCTTCCCCCCTTCTTTCCAGCCGCAGTCGAAGCCCTGGGCGGTCTTGGCCGTCTCGAGGCAGAGCGGGTAGAGCCCGTCGAAGGATTCCACGGCTACGGAGGCCGAACCGCTCCATTGCGGGTGGC
>CAYWAR010000180.1:0-5699 GCA_964455765.1 uncultured Elusimicrobia bacterium | reverse complement strand
CCGTGCCTGGTGATGACCACGGGCCTCTTGCCGTTCCGCACGAAGCGGAGAAGCTTGTTGGCGTGAGCCTTGAGATCGGCCGTGCTGACCATTTTCATGGGAGGCTCCTTAATATGGCTATAATTATAGTCATATGATAACGGCGGGGAGGCGATCTGTCAAGGGCGGCAATGGGACCGAACTCCTGACAAATTCCAATGGAATTTGTCAGGAGTTCGGGATAAGCGCTCAGCAAACAACGATGAACGCGAAGGCGTTTCTCCCGATTTCGGGTCTACGCTAGAGGGAATCGGAGCGCTCGATGTACTCGAAGGCGACGGCGGCGGCTTCCTCGGCTCCGGGCGCGGAGGATGCGCCGCGGCAGCGCAGGAGGAGCGCGCGCAAGGAACGCAGGGCGTCGAGAATGGGCCTGGGCAGGAAGGTCCTCCAGGTGACGAGGCCGCCCGTGATGCCCAGCTCCTTTTTCAGGAACGCGCGGGAACGGGCGCTCTCGCCGGACTTCCAGAGATAGCCCGCGACTTCCAGGCCGATCTCGCGCTTGCGGCGCTCGCGGACGTCGGGATAAGGCCCGGCGGAATCGAGGGCGATGATCGACTCTTGGAAATCGCGCTCGTAGTCGCGGGTGATCTGGCCCTCGTGCAGGAAGCGCAGGGACAGGGGCTGGGGGATGGAACCCACCTCCAGACCCCCCTTGAGCATCCTCGCGTAGAGCTCGGTGTCTTCGAGTATGCGCAGGTCCTCTCGGAAGAGGCCGAAGCGCCCGAAGGCCTCCCTGCGGATGGCCACATTGGTGGTCACATAGGGCAGGAAGGCGTCGCCCACCGCGTAATAGCCCGGCACTCTCCCCTGCGGAATCTGCCGCGCGGGGTCGAAGAGGACGCCGACGATCTTTCCGTCGCGCACGGAGAAGGCGTTGGAGAACCAGAACCCCGCGGCGGGGCGCTCCTGGGCGGCTTTCTTGAACTCTGCCAGCCTCCGGGGGAGGTAAAGATCGTCTGAGTCCAAAAAAGTGACGAACTCGCCCTTCGCCTCGCCGATGGCTCGGTTGCGGCAGATGTGCTGGCCGCCGTTCTTCTCCATTCTCAGGAGCTTGAGCCGCGGGTCCCTGGGAAGCCTCGCGAGCACGGCCTGGGTGTCGTCGGTGGAGCCGTCGTCTACCACGAAGCACTCGAAGTCCCCCTCGGTCTGGCCCAGCACGCTCAGCGCCGCGGCCGCGGCCATGCGGCTGCGGTTGTAGGTCGGGATGATGACGGAGAAGAAAGGCATCAGGAGTCCACCGAAGGCGCGTCGGCCGATCTACCCAGCAAGCGCAGGAGCCCTGCCGCGGCGAAGAAGCAGAGGAAGGGCTCCAAGGGAGAGCGGTAGCGCAGGGAGGTGAAGAACACGGAGTGAAGGGCGGAGAGGTAGAGGAAAAGCGCCCAGACCGGCGCCAAGGCCGGGCAATCCTTGAGCGTCCACGCGCCCAGGGCGGCTAAAACGAAAAGGACGGAAAAGTAAACAGCGAGCGCGGCGCGAACGCCGCGCTGGTGGGGATCATAGGGCCAGGGCCGCCAGTAGAGGAAGAACTTCCCGGCCACGATCTTGGCGGCCGAGAGAGGATGCTCCCGGACGAAGGCTTTGGTCTTGGCCGCGAAGTATTCGCCGCAGGCGATGGCGTTACGGATGTCGAGGCCGGCGGCGGCGGCCTCCCGGGACATCTCCAGCGGGCGGCGGCGCACCTCGTCGCGGTCGAGCGTGAAGCCCTCCCAGAGGTTCCAGCCGCCGTTGATGGCCAGCGGGATGAATGTCCCGTGCTTGGCCTTGTTGCGCGCTCCCCAAAGAGCCGGGGCCAAGATCCAGCCCGCGCAGACCAGGGCCCAGAGCCAGGCGCGCGGCGCCTTCCGGTCGCGCCACCAGAGCGCGAGGGAGAGCGGCGCGGCGAAAAGGCCGAACACGCTCCGGGCCAGGGAGACCAGTCCGCCTAGGACCCCTATGCCGAAGGCGGAAAGTGCCGAAGGCCGCTTGAGCAGGGCCAGGAAGAAGAGCAGCTCCAGGAACACGAAGAAGGGCTCGGACTGGAGTTGGATGGAGAAGAACACGAGCAGGGGATCGAAGGCCGCCCAGAGCCCGGCCAGGCGCGCCAGAAGGCGCGCCTGGGGACGCCCGGCCAAGACGCCTTCCGCCCAAAAGCCGAGCGCCACGCAGGAAGCCGCGCTGAAAAGCCCGTTGGCCAGCTGAACGGCGAGCCACCAGGGCCTGCCCAGGACGCTGAAGAGCAGGTAGATCCACATGGGGAAGAGGGGGGGATGCGTCACGTCGAGCCATTGCGGACCCCAGCCGTGCCAGTAGAGGGCGATGGTGAGATAAGGGTCGAAACCGAGCCTTGCCGAGAGGCCCTTGGCTTCCCAGACCACGAGCCAGAGCAGGCGTATGGCGAGGGCCGCGAGGAAGACCCCCGTCCACCAGCGCCGATTCTCTATCTTCCCTAGGGAAGTTAACCCCATAGCCGGACTTTCAGGAGCGTCCACAGCGCGATGACTCCGTCCTTCCAGCGTATCTTCTTGCCTTCCTCGATGCGCCGGGGGCGGTAGCTGATGGGCACCTCCGCGATGGGGATGCCCCGCAGGAGGACTTTTCCCGTGGCCTCGGGGCAGAACTCGAAGCCGGTGCACTTCAGGCCGAGCGAGCGCAGGAGCTCGGTCCTAAAGAGCTTGTAGCAGGTGGGCTCGTCGGTGACCGCGGAAGCGAAGAGGAGATTGGTCCACCAGGAGACCAGCCTGCCTCCCCAATAGTAGCGCGCGTAGGAGGCAGGATTGTCCCCCTTGAGGATGCGCGAGCCATAGACCACGGGGGCGCCTTGCTTGAGCGCGGGCTCCAGGAGCAGGGGGATCTCGCCGGGATCGTACTCCATGTCCGCGTCCTGGATGAGGGTGAGGTCCCCCGTCGCTCCCGTCAGGCCGGTGCGTATGGCCGCGCCCTTGCCCTGGTTGCGCTCATGGCGCAGGGTCTTCACCTTGGGGTGGCTCAGCGCGGCCAAGGCCTTGTCCGTGCCGTCGGTGGAGCCGTCGTCGACGACTATGATCTCCAGGGACACCGGCAGGGGCACGGAGAGCAGCCTGTCGACCACTGCGCGCACCGTTTTCGCCTCGTTGTAGACGGGGATGATGATCGTCAGAGAGAGCGGCGCGTGTTCCGCCATGCCGCCCGGATTCTACCTTATCTTGCTTTCATGGCGAATCATCAGGTTAAATAGGGGATAGAGCCCCCGTGAACACCCCCCCCTCGCGCGGCCAAGGAACGCTTTCTCTCATGCTGGCGGCGCTGGCCGCGACGGCCCTTCTCGCTTTGGCCTTGCGCTTGATCGGCATCGGCTACGGCCTTCCCGCGGTCTTCAACGCCGATGAGCCGCATCACGTGAACGTGGCCGTCTCCTTCGGGAGGGGGAGCCTCAACCCCGGGGCATTCAAGTACCCCACGCTCTACATGTACGGGCTCTTTGCGGCCTTCGGAGCGTACTTCGCGGCCTGGTCCGGCTTGGGGTTCTTCCATTCCACTCGGGATTTCGGCGCGCTCTTCGTCTGGCATCCGGAGGGCTTCTATCTGCTCGCCCGCGTCCTCTCGGCCATCCTCTCCCTGCTGGGGCTCTGGCGCGTCTACGGGACGGCCCGGCTCCTCGCCCCGGGCCCCGGGGAGGAGGACCGCGGGCGGCCGGCTCTCTGGGCCGCGGCCCTGCTCGCGGTCTCGCCCACGCTCATCGTGTCCGCACACGCGGCCAAACCCGACTCCATGATGTTCTTCCTGGCGGCCTGGTCCTGGCATTTCTCTTTCCGATACCTCCAAGAGGGACGGGCTCGGGACCTCGCCTTCTGCGCCCTGCTCGCCGGCTTGGCGGCCTCGACCCAATATACGGCGGCCCCGCTGCTGCTGCTGCCCCTGTCCGCGCTCGGGGCGCGCGTTCTCTCGGGAGACACTCTCTCTATCCGGGCTTGGGCGAGGCTGTTGTCTCTTTCCGGCTTCGCCTGGGCTCTGGGCTTCTTCGGGGGCTCCCCCTACATTCTGCTCGACTGGCCCTCCTTCTGGCGGGACTTCCAGGACCAGCGCGGCATCGTGGGCTCGCGCGAGCTGGCCGGGCTCGTGGTCGTGCGAAACGCCCTGGGCTTCGCCGGCCCCTGGGCCGGCGGCCTGGCCCTGCTTGCCGGCGCGCTGAGACTGCTCGCCTTCGATCGGAGCAAGGCGGCCCTGCTCCTTCCTCCCGCGTTGGGGCTCATCGGCCTGCTCTCGCTCTCGGCCGAGGGGGATTGGGCCAGATATCTGCTCGCGGCCTACCCCGCCTTCGCGCTCATCGCGGCCCTGGGCGCGGACTGGGCCTTCTCCCGCCTGCCGCGGCGGGCCTGGGCGATGGTCCTGGCCCTGGCGGCCCTCTCGCTTCCCGGGGCATGGCGCTCCTGGGCCTTCGACCGGGAACTCGTCCTGCCGGACACGCGCACGGAGGCCGCAGCCTGGATCGAGTCGAACCTCCGGCCCGGGACGAGCATCCTGCTCGATCAGGAGCACGCCTCCCCCGCTCTGCGCATGGAACGGGCCCAGGTGTCGGAGCTCCTGGCCAAGACCCGCGCGCTGGGCCACCCCAGGGAAAGGTATTATGAGCTCATGCTGGGCTCGCACCCGGGCGGGGGCTATCGCATCCGCCGCATCCTGCGCGAGGCCTCCGACCTGCATTCCGGGTCGTGGCACTCGGACTGGTCCGCCAAGGGGAAGGATTCCCTGGACGTGCGCTCCGGGCTCGCGGCCGCGCGGGAGGCCGGCGTGGAAGCCGTCGCCCTCACCAGCGCGGGAGCGGAGGCGGCGCGCTCCCCGGCCCTGGCCCCTTTCCTCGAGGAGACGGAGCGGGAAGGCCGCCTCTTGGCGCGGTTCTCCCCGGAACCGGGCCTGCGCGCGGGCCCGCTTATACGGATATTCGGCATTGCCAAGGAGCCCGCCCGAACGGCGGGTCCCAAGGAAAGGAAACCATGAAGCAGCCCAAGGTGGTCGTCGTGCTCCCCGCCTACAACGCCGAGCGCACGCTGGAGAAGACGGTGCGCGACATCCCCCCGGGCGTCGTCGATGAGATCATCCTCGTCGACGACTGCTCCAAGGACGGCACCGCGGCCCTCTCGCGCACGCTCGGCCTGCGCACCGTGGTCCACGAGCGCAACCTCGGCTACGGCGGCAACCAGAAGACCTGCTACCGGGAAGCCCTGGCGCGGGGAGCGGACATCGTGGTCATGGTGCATCCCGACTACCAGTACGACGCCCGCCTGACGCCGATGCTGGTCGGTCTGATCGCCAACGGCGTCTGCGACGTGGTCCTGGGCAACCGCATCCGCACCCGGCGCGAGGCCCTGGGCGGAGGGATGCCGGTCTACAAGTATTTCTTCAACCGCCTGCTCACCGGGCTGGAGAACTCCTGGACGGGGCAGAACCTGGGCGAGTGGCATTCGGGCCTGCGCGCCTACTCGCGCAAGGCGCTGGAGACCATCCCCTGGGAAGGGAACTCCGACGACTTCGTCTTCGACCAGCAGTTCCTCCATCAGGCCGCGATCCTGGGACTGCGCATGGGCGACATCCCCGTGGCCGCGCGCTACTTCGAGGAAGCCTCCTCCATCAACTTCCAGCGCAGCGTGGTCTACGGGCTCTCCACGCTCTGGGTCATGGCGCTCTCCATGCTCCACCGGCTGGGG
>CAYWAR010000179.1:0-5702 GCA_964455765.1 uncultured Elusimicrobia bacterium | reverse complement strand
AGCCCGCGCCGCGCGGGTCCTTGAGGTGCACGTACTCGAACTGGGAGCGCGTGTAGATCTAGATGTTCAACTAAACATTAAAAAATTTATTCACCGAGTCCCCGCTGGAGAGGGGCTTGAGGTGATAGGAGTCCCCCTCCTTGACCCTGCGGTAGAACTTGCGGCCGACGTTCAGGAGTCCGTCCTCGGATTGCTCCGCGAGCTTCTCGGTGGTGTAGATGTGGGTCAGGGAGGCGAAGGCCAGGCCCGGGCCTTTTTTCTCGATCTTGGGGAGACTGGCCGGGGCCGCATCGGCCCCGGCGATGGACCAGCGCAGGGGCTTGCCGAGCCAGTCATCAGGGGCGACTTGCACATCCTCGGAAATGTCCCCCCAGCGCACGGAGTAGAGGTCGCCTTTATCCAGCGCGCCGCGCCCCTTCATGAAGTCGAGCAGAGTGAAGATGGCCGCGGCCGAGGCTTTCGTGGACTTCCATTCGCCCCCCTTGCGCGAGAAGAGCAGCCATTGCACCATGCCCGGGATGCGCTCGTCCTTGGGGCGCAGGGTCTGCAAAGCCCTGAGCAGGAAGGCGTGCGTCTCCACGGTGTCGTGATACCAGAGCCAGGAGTATTTCTCGGGCTGCCAGTAGACCCCGGTGATGGGGTCCTCGCGCGAGCCGTCCATGGCGCGGTCGAGGTAGAGTCCCGACTTGGCCTTGTCTCCCAGCTTGCCGTAGGCGTACGCCGCATAGGCCTTTCCGAGCTGCGTCATGGCGTCGGAGTGCTTGTCCGCGAAGTCAAGCCAGGACTTGGCGAAGCGCCCGGCTTGCATGAACGCCGGCAGCGCCCTGAGCTTCTGGGGGAAGGAGGTCACCACATAGGAGGCGTACAGCAGGAGGGCGACCTCGCCCTCCTCGGGCTTCAGATGCTTGGGCATCTCCCCCATCAAGTATCGCAATGCCCGTTCCACCATGTCTTGAGGGACTTCCACGCCGTAGTGCTGGGCTTCGGCGAGTCCAGCCAGCACGATGAGCGTGATGTAGGGGTCCGGCCTGCCGCCCGGGAACCAAGGGAAGCCCCCCTCCGGGAGCTGGGAGGACTTCAAGCGGTCCATGGCGTCCTTCTCCTCCCGGGTGACGACGGCGGTGTCGAAAAGGTCGAGGACGGGCCAATAGCTCTTGACGCCTTCCGAATGCTGGAGCCAGGGGGTCTCCATGAGGCGCATGAGCCTCTTGGGGTCGTCCTTGTCCCAGGCCGGGGTGAGCGTCAAGCGTTTTGGGATCTTGGCCGCGGCCTTGGCGATGGCCGGGTGGCGGCGATAGAGGGAGTTGACGATGGCCAGGGGGACATAGCGGTGCAGGGTCTGCTCCACGCACTCATGCGGGTAGTGGACGAGGAAGGGCAGGGAGTTGAGCACCGTGAGCGCGAGCTGGGGGTCGATCTGGAGCTGGACCAGCTCATCCTGCCTGGATTTGTCCTTTTCCGTCAGGGATCTCAACGAGAGGATCTTCGAAGCGTCGCCGTTGAGGGCGACGACAAGGCTGTCGATGAGCCTTTGCCGGGAGGGGAGCACGGGCAGGTCCCGCTCCTCGGCGTCCACCTTCTCGCCCGAGCGGGCCACGGCCCGGACCGTGTAGGAGCCGAGCTCACGAGGCGCCGTCACCTTCCAGGTGAAGGCTTCCAGGGAATGGGGCTTGACCGTGAAGCTCCTCTCGAGGTCTTTAAGGCCGAAGGAGGAGGCGACGGTGTCGCTGTCGCGGAGCACCGATAGGGCGAGGCTCCCCGAGAGCTCCGAATCCGTCTCGTTGTGGACCACGGCCTTGAGCGCGCTCTCATCGCCTTCCCTGAAGAAGCGCGGCATCTCGACGCGCACCATGAGCTCCTTGCGCGTCACGGTCTCCTCCGAGAAGCGGCCGAGCTGGACCTCCCGCGTGAGCACGCTCCCGGAGACCCGCCAGGAGCTCAGGCGCTCGGGCGCGGTGAAGGAGAAGGGACCCTGCCCCTGCCGGACGCGCAGGTGCGGCTTGAAGGCCGCGGTCTCCGAGAAATCCTTGCGGACCTGCACCGGCGGCTCCGCAGCCGCCCGCGTTTCATCCTTGCGTCCTCCGTCTGATTCCTCAAGCGAAGCCGACCGCTTGGCCCGCGCCTGCGCGGCAGGCGCTCCGGGCGCCGCCATCTTCATCTCAGCCAGGGCGCCGCCCGCCCCTCCCGCGAACCCTTCGGCATCGGCCATCTCCATCGCCGCTCCGCGCACGCCGAACATCCCCTTGTTCTTGCTGTAGCGGTAGAGGCGGCTCCGATTCATGCGCAGTCCGGGAGGCAGGGGCTCCGCGACGGCCTTGCGGAAGACTTCCAACATGGCCTTGATCCAACCCCGATCGACGGGGAGTTGGGTCCCCCAGAGCGTGTTGTAGGAGCCTTGCGCCCCCTGCGGCCAGGGTCTTGCGGCGTATAGGGAATCCAGGCCCGCCTCAGCCTGCTTGGCGTAGTATTCAAGGGAGCGGTCATAGACCCGGAGGAGCGCTTCCGCGTCCACGGGCTTGCCCCGCGAGTCCTTGACGAAGAGCGTCCAGGAAGCCTTTTGTCCCGGGAGCAGGGCCTTGTCGTGCTTGAGCTTGACGCGCAGCTGCTTCTCCTTCCAGGGAACCTGGAGGGAGACCGAGCCCGCGCGGATCTTATGCTCGCGCGCCCCGAACCAGCGGAGGGTGATCCCTCCTTTATGGACTTCGGCCAAGGGAAGCTCGAAGACGCGGATGCCGCCGGAGCCCGGGAGAGTTCTGCGCTCGATGAGGTGATTGCCGCCCCAGACCTCGACATGGACGAGCTCCTTGAGCCGGGAGGAGCCCATGAGTATCCGGGCCGTCTCCCCGACCGCGTACTCCGCGTGCTCCGGCAGGGCCAGGGAAGTGATGTCGAGCGCAAGGGCCGCCGCCGGGTCCGCGGATAAGAGGACGATGGACTGCTTGACCTCGCCGCCCCACGGGTCCGAGCTTGTGAGCGTGAGCCGATATGCCCCCGGGGGGAGCGGCGGGATGTCGAAGGAGGCTTCTCCCTTCTCGGGAAAGGATAGGGCGCCTTCGGCGACCGTGCGGTCGTCGGGGACCTCCCGGTAGATCTGATCCAAGGGGGGGCTCGCGGGGAATCCTCCGCTCCAGACATCCCCGCCCTCCGGGGAAAAAGGGGCTTTCTCCAAGCGGGCGACCTTGAACCGGCCCGAGCCGGCCGTCGCGACTTCGTCTAAGTTCACGAGCTTGGAAGAGACCTTGAAGGGCTTGCCGGCCATGTAGCCCGCGGAGGGGGTTATGGCGAAGAGAAGCGACTTTTTCCCCGCCGTGTATTCGCGTTCCGCGACGATGGTCCTGCCTCCGGCGTCGCGGGCCTCGGCCTTGACCTGGAAACGCGCGGGCATGGGGTCCTCGGCGAACTTATCCTGGGCCTCGGGGGTGAAGGTGAAGCGGAACTTCCCCTCCGCGTCCGTCTTGGCCTCTCCCCGCAGCACCTCGGCTCCGTCCCCTCCGGGATGCCTCCAGCTCCACCACCAGCAGAACCAGGGGATGTAGGTCCTGCGCGTCACGATGTAGGTCACGGCGGCATTGGGCACCGGCCCTCCGAAATAGTATTTCGCTTCCCCCTCCACGGCCGCGTCCTTGCCGAAACGCCAGGGGCCCTTTGGCTCCTTGAGCGAAACTTCGAACTCGGGCCTCTTGTATTCCTCCACGGAGAAGGCGGCGTTCCCGGAGAAGGAGGCCCCCGCCTCCTGGATCTGCGCCTGCACCTGATAGAGCCCCAGCATGCGGCCCGAGGGAATGAGGAATTCGCCCGAGAGCGTGCCGTTCTCGCCCGGCTTCTTCGTCAGGGCGAAGAGTTCCTGATAGTTCGCGTCCAGGGCCTGCACGCGCACCTCGGAGAGCCCGGCATAGGCTTTGTAGCCTTGGGGGATGCGCTCGGTCACGATGACCTTGAAACCGACCTTCTGCCCGGGCCGGTAGATGGGCCGGTCGGTCTCCACGAAGACCTGGACATGCGGCGGCGGCGAGAAGCCGAGATGGGCCGGGCTGTTCCAGTAGGCCCAGCTCCCCCCGTGCGAGAGCAGGGGGTCCGCCTGCCAGTTGGCCCAGGAGTTGATGTTCAAGGGCACCGTGGCTTCGGCCTTCGCCCTGCCCAGCTCGTCCACGGCGAGATGGCGGCGCGTCCAATGGCCGTTCTGGCCGTGGAAAACCTCCAGTTCCGC
This sequence comes from uncultured Elusimicrobia bacterium, assembly GCA_964455765.1. Classification (GTDB taxonomy): domain Bacteria; phylum Elusimicrobiota; class Elusimicrobia; order UBA1565; family UBA1565; genus CAYHRV01. The sequence continues at coordinate 1,495 of CAYWAR010000179.1, read as the reverse complement.
GTCCTGGAGAGGCTTTCCGGTGGCGCCGTCGAGCGCGTAGAACCAGAAGGCGTCGGCAGTCTTCTCTCGAGGACCGTTGGGATCGTAGATGTAATCCCTGTCCCGGCCTTCGAGGCCCACGGAACCGACGAGAAGGATCGAGGTCACATTGACGAAGGCCCCGGAGATCAATGAGACGCCTTGCTCGCAGGAGGAGTCGCCGCAGGCCATCGCGACATAGAGGCCCGGCTTCGGGGAGGGGAGATCGGCTTGGAGGGAAGAGTGCTGGTAGAGGTTCCCTTGGACGGGAACGCTCCAGCGGTGAGAGGGGTCGCGGCCCAGGAAACCGGAGAGGAGCTTCGGGTCCAGTTGGTTGAGCGCGCCGGACCAGGTCAGGCCTTGGCGCCATTCCCTCAGGTCCAGCGCTTCTTGCGGCGTGATCGGATAGAGCCGCAGGTATATCGCCTTGAGGTTCCTGGAGTTCAACGTGAGGGCTTGCTTCCCGGAAGGGGGCACGGTGCGCGCCTGCAGGCTCAGCTCCGGCTTGCGGATTTCGGCCGAGAGCCTCGCGCAGCGGTCCGCGCCGTAAGTCCCGGGCCAGGAAGTCTGGACTTTCTTGCAGACCGAGAGCGCCTCGTCGTTGAGGTTCTTGCCGCGGAGCATGGAGGCCGCTTCGAATCCCGACCGGGACTTCGCCGCGGGGGCCTGGAAGGAGTCCATCCAGGACTTGAGCCGGGCGATGGCGGAGTCCTGGGCATCGGCGGAGAGGTTCGCGACCCTTCCCGGGAATTGGAAGGGAAGCAGCAGGCGGCGCAGCCGCCAAAGCTCCTTGGCCTCGACGCGCCCCGTCCCCTCGATGCGCGATGCCTGCTCGAATAGGGCGCCCGCCCGCGCCCCGGGCTGTCCCTTCGAATCCGGCTCCCCGGGATATTCCTCCTTGAAGAAGCCCAGGGCTTCGGGACGGGGCTTGTCCTTGAGGTCCTCGCTCTCCTGGAGGAGGTACTCCCCCCAGCGCAGGACGACGAAGTCGAGGAAAGTCGGGTAGGCCGAGCGGTCGGCCTTGGCCGTGTCGATGAAATAGGATTCCTCGCCGACAGGTCGTTTGGCGAGCTCTCCCCGGAGCTTCCAGAGCTCACCGAAGGCGGACTCGACTTCCGCGCGAAGCTCCGAGGGCGGCCTGCGGAAGGCCTCTTTCTCGTCTTCGACGACGTCTTCGCCCTGGAAGGATCCGTACTGCTTGAGGAACTCCCGATAAAGTTCGGCCTTTAGGAGGAGCAGACGCGCTCTGGTGAGACCCTCCTGGGGCAGCTTTTCCTTTTTATAGCTCTCCACCGCCTCGCCGTAGCGGAAGAGCAGGGCTTGGCATTCCCGGGACCGGTAAAAGGCCTTCCACTTCTCCTCGCCGGAGGCGGATTTGAAGAGAGCTTCGTACTTGGAGAAGGCCTCTTGGTATTCGCCGCGATCGAAAAGCCTGTCCGCGGCCTGAATGCTCGCAGTCCCGGCGCCGGGATGGGCG
>CAYWAR010000178.1:0-5710 GCA_964455765.1 uncultured Elusimicrobia bacterium | reverse complement strand
TTTCAACGAGGCCGCCGGAGGACCTGCCAGCGGATACCTCTGGCTCGCGGATTCCAGCCTGGACTGGGGACAGGACCTCAAGGCGCTAGGGAAGGGCTTGCGGGACATGGGCAACCCGCCCATCTACCTCTCCTATTTCGGGACCGCGGACCCGGCAGCCTATGGTCTGCGCTACGTCCCGGTCGCCTTCTCGGCCAACGTCGAACGGATCGGCGACGCGGTGGACCCGAGCCTGTCCGGACGCGTCCTCTTCGCCGTGTCCGCGACGAACCTGCAGTGCGTGTATTTCGCGGACAAGACCCTCTTCGACTGGCTCAAGTCCCGCGCGCCTCTCAAGGCCCCCGGCGGCTCGATCTTCCTCTATGACCTCTCCTCGGACGCGGAGGGAAAACGGTCCCTGGCCCGGCTCCTCGCGCTCTCGGGCCGCGACCCTGGCTTGTTCGGGAAGCGTCTGTTAGAATAGGCTAGTGCACTAGAATGAGCGAGTTGGACCGCAGGGTAAAACGGTGGCGCTCCGAGCGCTTGCGGGCGCTCTGGCTCGACGGCTCCCTGAGATTCTCCTTCCTGTTGGCCGCGGCTCTCCTCATCGCCTGCGTCTGCGACAGGGCCTTCTCCCTCCCTCAGGGACCGCGGTGGGGGGTGTTCCTTTGCGGGGCGGCGGCCTTCGCCGCGGGCGCGGCGAGATTCCTCCTCCTCCCCTGGCTCAGGCTCTCGCCTTCCGAGGTCCTAGACGGCGCGGTCTCCCGGTACCCGGCCCTGGGGGCTCTCCTGCGCTCCGCCTGGGAGCTTTCCCGGTTCGGGACCCCGCAGGACACTTCCCCGGAGCTCGTCGCCGAGCATCTGCGCAGGACCGAGGAGGTTTTAAAGACTCTGCCCGAGGACCCGGTGTTCCCTGCCCGGCCTCGGCCCGGCCGGGTGCGCAGGCTCGGGGGCCTGGCCGCGGCCTGGGCGATTGGACTCCCCTGGCTCGGCGTCCAGCCCTTCGGTCGGATCCTGGCCCCCTGGCGCGACATCCCGTTGGAGAGCCTTCTGGTCCTCGAACCCGGGAACGCGAGGGCGCTATGGGGCTCTTCGGTCAAGATAGAAGCGCGCTGGAAAGGGAGGGGAGCGGGCGCGGATTCCCGGCCCGAGCTCGAGCTGAGGCAGGAGAGCGGCCCTTGGCAGACCGCGCCCTGGGATCCGGAGTCCGGCGGCTTCGTCTACACGATCGCCTCCCTCACTTCCCCCGTCGAGTACCGCGCGCGCCACAAGGACCTGCGCAGTTCGGCCTACCGATTGACCCCCGTTCCGTTCCCCAGGTTCACGGAACTCTCCGCCCGGCTGCAGCTGCCGGGCGCGCATTCCAAGCCCCGCGAGCTCAAGCTGGAGGCCGGCGCCGAACTGGCGGCTCTGCGGGGGTCCTGGGTGGTCCTGCGGGGGAAGCCCGACCGGGCCCTCGCCGAGGCCCGCATGTCCGTGTCTTTTCAAGCCGCTCCTTCCGCCATGATACCTTCGTCCGGCGGAGATTGGGAAGGGAGCTTCCGCTTGAGCGAGAGCGGGGTCCTGCGCCTTGAGCTGTTGTCCAAGGATGGGATGAGGGACCCCGACCCCGTGCCTTTCCCCCTGCGGGCGCTGGAGGACAAGCCGCCTTCGGTGGAGCTGCTCTCCCCGGCTTTCGACGCCGAGATCAGCCCCAGGGAAAGGCTCCCGGTGGCCTTCGAGGCGCGCGATGATTACGGGCTCAGCCGCATCTCCCTGCTCGCCCGGGTCAAAGACGGGGCCGAGACCGAGCTCCCCGTCCGCGCCTTGGAATCCCCCTTGGAATTCCTGGGGGATTTCAGCCTGGATCTTTCCCGCTTCCCGGCCGGCTCCGAGGTGGAGCTGAGGGTCAAGGCCTCCGACGCCGCCTCGCCCCGGGCCCAGTCCTCGGTCTCGGCGCCCGTGACCCTGCGCCTGAGGGATTTTGAGGGACTGCATCAAAAGGCGCGGACCCGCTGGATGTACACCCAAGCCGCCCTGGACATGCTCGCCCAGCGCGAAGACATCGCCGAAAAGCACGCGCGCCTCATGGCCCAGTCCGGTCCGGACAAGATGGAGGAGTATTCCCGCACCCGGCGCGGCCTCGAGGAGGTCCTGGACAAGGATTGGGACCGGGCGTCCTCCTCTCTTGATGAGCTGACCCAAGCGCTCTCCGAGGACCCCTACGCCAATCCCGGCATGGCCGAGACGGCCAAGGCCGCATCCCGGGCCATGAAGGAGATGCGGGGCGAAGAGTTCGGCAAGGCCAAGGAGGCGGGCCGTTCCGGCGAGCATGAGAAGTCCGCGCGCCTCCACCAAGCGCTCAAGGAGAAAGTGGGGCGGACTTCCGAGCTCTTGAAGGAAGGCGGGGAGGTGCAGGCTTTTCAGGATTATTGGAACGAGGCGCACCGCATGGACCAGGCGGGTTCCGAGCTCAGCGGGAAGATCGAGCGCATGGCCCAGGCCGGAAAACCTCCGAGCGCCGAGGAGCTCAAGGAGCTCAAGGAGGCCTTCGATTCCCTGAGGTCCCAGATGGAGGCTCTGGCGCGCTCCATCCAGTCGCTTCCCAAGGCCGAGCCGGGGAGCCCCAAGGATAAGAACCGGAAGACCTTCGTGGTCCCCCTGGGCCAGGCGGCTTCCACGATGAACGCCCTGCAGAACGCCCTGGCGGCCGGGGATTTCAAGGCGGCGGCGCGCATTGCCAAGAAGCTCTCCGAGGACTTGGCGAAGGTCCGTCAGAGCATCGCGGACGCGGCGCGCGCCCAGGCGGCCCAAAGCCCGGGCGAGCAGGCCGCGCGCAAGATGGACGAGGCTCTGGACCTCTGGCGCGACGTGGTGGAGGGACAGTCCCGGAGCCTGAAGATGACGCAAGGTTTGGAGGAGGAGCGCGCCAAGGCCCTGCGCGCGGGCCAGGAGAGGCTCCTGCGGGAATTGGCGCAGGCCCAGTCCGAGGCGGTCCGCGACGCCGAGAAGCCCGGGACCCGGGCCGCGCCCGAGACCGTAGGCCTCATGAAGCGGGCTCTTAAGGAGTTCGAAAACGGCCAGGTTGCGGAGGCCCCGCGTTTCTTGGAGGACGCCTCTCTCCGATTGAGGGCCCAATCCGCGGCTCACGGGCCGCCGCCCTCTGCGGGAGAGGAGAACAACCGCCCTCCGAGGACGGCGGCCCCAGGGCCGCCGTCCGCGGAGAAACCCCCAACCATTGCCGATCTGGCCGTTAAAGAGGACGCCATCCGCGAGAAACTCCGGGAGGGCGCCTCGGCTTCTTCCCCGAGCGAGTCCGAGCTCTCCGAGCGCATGGCCTCGGCGGCCGTGCAGGGACAGGTCAAGCGCAAGACCGCGGAGCTCGGCGAGCGGCTTGAAGGGGTCTCGCGCGAGACCGGGCTCCTTCCCCAGGAGACTCTGCATTCCGTGTACAAGGCTCAGGGGGAGCAGGGCGCGGCGGAGCGTGCCCTGGGCCAAGGGGACACGAAGACCGCGCAGGGCAGCCAGGAGAAGGCCCTCGACTATCTCGAACAAGGATTAAAAAGCATGGAGGACTCGCAGAAGCAGTGCGAGAGCCTCTCGCAGAGCGCCTCCAGCCCCTTCTCCCAGGAGCGCGCCATGGTCCGTCCCATGGGCCGGCATGGCCGCACGGGGACGGACATGGGCTTCGTCCCGCTTCCCAAGTCCGGGGATTATCGGCCTCCCCAGGAGATCCGCAAGGAGGTGGAGCGCTCCAGCCAGGAGAGCCGCCCCGAGCTCTTCGACGGGGTGATCAAGGATTATCTCAGGAGGATGTCCCAATGAGCTTCCGAGGCGCGGTGCAGGCCCGCTGTCCCAAGGGCTGCGAGGTCGAGGTGGAGATCTGGAGCTTCGTGCGCGGGGATAAGGACGCCCATCTCAGGAACGCCTTGCTAGCCGGGGAACTGGACCTGGTCCTCTGTCCGGAGTGCGGCCTGCTCTTCAGGCCGGAGAGCCCCCTGGTCTACTACGACCCCGCCGCGGAGCTGTTGGTCTTCGCCTTCCCCGAGTCCTACGCCAAGGAAGAGAAGCGCTGGCGCAAGAAGATGGGCGAGGACCTCGGCGTGATGCGCCGGGCCATGGGAGCCGACCTGCCCATCGCCACGGAGCCCATCCTCCTCTTCGGCTTGGAGCCCCTGCGCGAACTGCTCAAGTCCGAGGATTCCCTGGAAGACGAGGTGGACGTGGCGCGGGAGTATTGCAAGGGGCTCGGGCTCAAGATGCGCCGTGTCCTGCGCTCCCACGCGCGCGCCTTGGGCTTGCCGCGGCTTTTGCCTTGCCGGCCCGAAGAGAAGGACGCTCCCATGACGCGGAAGGCCGCGCTCGACGCCCTGGACGCCTTGCTCGCGGCCGACGACGCGCTGGAGAGCTACGCCAAATGGCGCAAGGAGATCGCCTCCAAGGGCCCGCCTCCCATGCCGGGTAAGGAGTAATGGACGAAGTCCCCAGCGGTCTGCGCAAGCCTCTGGAACGCGCCGCGGCCGCGGCGAAGTCGCGGCGCTTGAGCGTCTACGCCGTGGGCGGCTGCGTGCGCGACTGGATGCTCGGCCGGACTGTCCGCGACATCGACCTCTCCGTCGAAGGGGAGGCCCTTCCCCTGGCCAAGGCCGCGGCGCGCGGCGGCGGGCGCTGGGAGGCGTTCGACCGCTTCGGCACCGTGCGCGTGTTCCTCCCCGGCGGCCTGCGCCTCGATTTCGCCCGGGCTCGGGCCGAGACCTACGAGTCCCCCGCCGCGCTCCCGAGAGTGCGCCCGGCGAGCATACTCGAGGACCTTCGCCGAAGGGATTTCTCGGTCAACGCCATGGCCCGTCCGCTCGGAGAGGGCCTCTCCATGCTCCTCGACCCGCACGGCGGGAGGAAGGATATTAAGGACAAGAAACTGCGCGTGCTCCATGAGAAGAGCTTCCAGGATGACCCGACGCGGCTCTTTCGGGCCGCGCGCTACGCGGCCCGATTGGGTTTCAAGCTGGAGCCGGGGACGGACTCCCTGAGGCGGGAGGCAGTGGCCGGAGGCTTCCCGGGGCTTCTATCCAGGGAGCGCGTGCGCCAGGAGCTCCTCCTCATCCTTGGGGAGGACGGAGTGGATGCTTCCATGTCCCTGCTCAAGAAGTGGGGCCTCTTCCCGATACTGCACAAGGATTTTTCCTGGTATACGGCGGCCAAGAACGCGCGAGCCCCGCTTGCGCGCCTTGGGCTCGCGGTTTTGTCCATGCCGGAAGGCTCCGGAGACGAACTGCTGAGGTCGCTCAACCTCGGTCGGGAGGAATCGCAGGCCCTGCTCCTGGCACTGCGCCAGGCGCGTTCGCGCATGTCCCCGCGCACCCCGTTGCCGGAGCTGTCCCTTCAGGCGCTGGCCGCGGCCTTCCCCAAGCTCCCCCGATCGGCTCTCCAGCCGGTGCTCTTGAACGGGGAGGACCTCAAGCGCCTGGGACTAACACCCGGGAAGGACTTCAGCCGCATCCTCGATGAAGCCGCGCGCGCCCAATGGCGCGGAGGGTTCAAGGACCGCGCCGGAGCGCTGTCGTGGCTGAAGGACAACGCCTGACCCGTCAGAAACGCCGAAGCGTTTCTGGCGGGTTAGGCGCGTTACTGACAATACTCCATAAACGGCGTACACTTATGGAGTATGTTCCTAGATTTGTGAACGCATATCCCCAAGACCGCGGCAAACGTCCTATGGGTTGGCGCGGGGGTGGGGACAATTGAATTGGTC
>CAYWAR010000177.1:0-5716 GCA_964455765.1 uncultured Elusimicrobia bacterium | reverse complement strand
CCGCAAGTGCTAGAATCCGATTCTAGCATATCAAATGGGCAAAGCCGAAAAAGCCGGCGCGGAGAAGACCGTGGTGGCCACCAACCACAAGCGCGGTCAATACGAGGTCTTCGAGGTCTTGGAGGCGGGGCTCTCCCTGAAAGGACCCGAGGTGAAATCCCTGCGCGCGGGCAAGGCCGTCCTGGAGGGCAGCTTCGCCCGGGTGGAGGGAGAAGAGGCTTTCCTCCACAATATGCACATCGCGCCCTACGCCCAGAACACCACCGAGGAGATCGCCCCGCTGCGCACGCGCAAGCTGCTCCTGCGCCGCCGGGAGCTGCGCCGCCTCATCGGGCGCCAGACCAAGGGGCTCACCCTCATCCCCCTGGAGCTCTACTTCAAGAACGGCTGGGCGAAGATCTCCCTGGCCTTGGCCAAGGGCAAGCGAGGCCCGGACAAGCGCAAGGACCTGCGCGACAAGGACCTCTCCCGGGAGATGCAGCGCTCCTTTAAGGGGAAGTTCAAAATCTGAAAGCCTTGGATCTCGCCTGGTTCCTGGCGGCGCTTCCTTTCCTCGGTCTCGGGGCCGGAGGACTGCGCGACCCTTGGCTCCGGTCCGCGGCCTCGATCCTGCTCTGGTCCTTCGCCCTGCGCGCGCCCCTGAGGCCGCAGCGAGTCCCCGCCGCCTGGTTCTGGACGGCCTGGCTCGCGTGGGCGTGCCTGAGCGCCCTCCTCTCGCCGGAACCGCTCATCGGGCTCTCGGGACTCTCGCGCTCAGCGGCCCCCGTGCTCTTCTTCGCCCTATGCGCCTCTTCCTGGACCGAGGCTCAACGCGGTCCTTGGACCCTTTCTCTTTGCGCCGCCGGGCCCTTCTTCGGCGCGGCCGCCCTCCTCATCGAACGGTCCGGCCACCCATGGACCGGGCTCTTGTTCCCTTACCATAATTACACGGCCGCGCTCGTGGCGGCCTCGGCGGCGGCCTCAGCCGCCGCCCTCGCGGCGGGAAGCCTCCCGAGGCCCGGGAAAGCCGCTTTCGCTCTCCTCCTCGGCTCGGACCTGGCCTTCCTTTGGACCTCCAATTCCCGGGGGGCCCTGGCCGCCCTCACCGCCGCCGCGGCTTTCTCCCTGTGGCGCCGCGGCCGCTCGATGGCGCTCCTGGCGCTCCTCCTCTTCCTGGCCGCGGGCGCGGCCTTCCTCCCCGCGGACCGGCTTTCGGCCCTGCTCAAACTCGACAATCCGGGGGCGCAGATGCGCCCCGCCTTATGGAAGGTCTCCCTGCAAGTCGCCGCCGACCGCCCGCTCTTGGGAGAGGGTCCCGGCCGATTCGACCGCGGCTACCTGCGCCACAACTTCCCGGTCCCGCCGGAGCAGCGTCCGACGCGCTACGGCCTGCGCAGCGCCCACGCCCACTCGGAAGCGCTCCAGGTCGCGGCCGAGACCGGGTGGGCCGGCTTCGCCCTCTTCCTCCTCGCCTGGCTCTCGGCGCTGCGCAAGGCGCTCCCCCGAAGGGAGGAGGAGGGCTGGGAGCGCGACGCGGCTCTGGCCGCCCTGCTCTGCCTATCGGCGCAATCCTTGGTCGACAACATCCTGGCCCTGCCCGCTCTGGGCCTGCTCTACGCTTCCGCGTTGGCGGCCTCCCTGCCCGACACCGGGCAGGAGGCCGCCCCTTCCGGCGGCTCCCCCTCGGTTCTCCAACGCGCGGCATGCGCCGCGGGGCTGGCTCTGGCGGCGTGGGCGTGGTGGCCTTCCTGGGCGGTCGGGACGCTCAGCGCCGCGGCCCTGCGCGCCGCCGACGACTCGGGCGTGCGCGCCGCCGCGCGCGCGCTGGCCCTCGCGCCCGAGGATTCCGGGCTTTGGGACTTGCTGGCCCGAACGCAGTTGAGGAAGTCCCCCCCGGATCCCGAGGGGGCGCTGCGCTCCTTGACCCGGGCCTCCGCGCTGGACCCCACCAACGCCGCCTCCCTTCTCATGCGGGCGGAACTTCTGCGGAGCGCGGGGAGATGGGAGGAAGTCCTGGCTCTCGCCTCCAAGGCCGGGGGATTGGAGCCTGATTGCCCTCAGGCGCGTCTGCAGGCGGCGGAAGCCCTGTCCAGGCTGGGCAGGGCTCGGGAGGCCCGGATCGAGTTTGACGCCTTGGACGCGCTGCGCTCCCGAGGAGCCGTCCCGGCCTCGAGCCCGCGCGAGGCCCTCCTCCTGCACTTCGACACGGAGCGCTACGACGCGGTGGGAAGGCTCTTGGAGGGGGTCAGCGCGACGGCTTCGCCGGCGGGGCGTGCTTCTGGTCCCTAAGGCGGCTGACGTCGAAGGCCTGGAATATGTCCAACACCTCCGCGGGGTTCCTGGCCCGCAGGAGATTGCGCCGCAGGGCATCGTCGGAAGACAAGGCGGCCAGGCGCGAGAGCAGGCTCAGATGCACGCCGGGCTCCTTGAGGGGCGTCAGCAGGACGAAGACGATCCTGACCGGCTTCTTGTCCGCGGCGCCGAATTCCAGCCCCTGCGCGGAACGGCCGAAGGCCAGGGCCGGCTTCGAGAGATGGGGAAGCCTCCCATGGAAGAGGGCGACGCCCCCGCCCAAGGCGGAGTTGAAGGTCTCCTCCCTCCTCAGGACGGTATCCCAGGCCTCCTGAAAGAGCACTTCCTGCCTCCCTTCGGATATCCGGGTGAGAAGGATCCGGAGTATCTCCCGCTTTCCTCCGCGGGGCAAGTTCGCCTCCACCGCCCCGGACACGGTCGCTTCCGATAGAGTGCCGCGCAAGGGCGCCTCGAACTCGTCGCGGATCTCCCCGACGAGCTCTTCGAGGATGTTCTCCAGCGTGATGAGCCCGACGATCTTGGCGGCCTTGTCCCGGACCAGGGCCATGTGGGCCCGGCTCTGGCGCAGCTCCACCAGGACCCGCTCCAGGGGGGCGTCTTCCGGGACGAAGAGCGCGGGGCGGCTGAGGGCCAGGAGGTCCGGTTCCGAGCCCGCGCCGGATATCCAGACGTGCTTGAGATGGACGATCCCGCGCACGTCGTCGATGTCCTTGCCGCAGAGGGGATAGCGCGTGTGCTTGCGCGAGCGCGCCAGCTCGAAGTTCTCGGCCCAGCTCCGCTCCAAGGAGAGCCAGGCCACCCGTTCCACCGGCGTCATCACGTCCCGGACCAGCATGTAGCCGAAATCGAAGAGGTTCTCGAAGAGGAGCAGACGGTTCAAGGGCATGGCCCCCCGCTCCTGGGAGGAGGCGAGGAGGATCTTGAGCTCCTCGTCGGAATGGTTGGATTCCGCCGGGTCGGGCCCCCGCAGACCGGCCCACTTCAGGCAGGCCTCCGAGGCCCAGTTGAGCGCGGCCATCGGGAGATAGACGGCGCGGTAATAGACCTGGAGGGGCAGGGCGGTGAGCAGGACCGCGCGCGTGGGGCGGCGGATGGCGATGAATTTCGGCACCTGCTCGCCGAGGACCACATGCAGGAAGGTGATCAGGCAGAAGGCGATGGCGAAGGAGATCGTCGTGCCGGCGGCGTGCGCCCAGGCGATGGGGAGCCTCCCGATCCATGGCGAGAGCAGATGCGCCACGGCGGGCTCTCCCAGCCAGCCGATGCCCAGGCTCGCCATCGTGATCCCGAGCTGGATGGCGGAGAGGTAGGAGTCCATGTTCGCCACGATGTGCTTGACGAGGGCGACGTCCGCCCCTTCGCGGCGGGACACCTCCTCGATCCTGCTGGAGCGCACCTTGACGATGGCGAATTCCGCCAGCACGAAGAAGGCGTTGAGCAGGAGGAGCAGGAAGGCGGCCAGCAGGGAGAGAGCCGTCACGAGGGAGTCATCCGGGGAGGATCAAAAACGGACACCGAGGCCGCAGTCCGCCCCGCCGCGGCCATGGGTGTGCGTGTAGGCGGCATGGAGGTAGACGAACCGGTGCGGACGCACCGAGAAGCCCGCGGTGAGCCGGCCTTCCAGCGTCGTGGCCCCCTCCCCGGCCAGCGTCGGGTCGAGGAGGGAATCGCGCACGATGACGCGGGTGCGGTCGAAACCGGCCCCGAAGTACGGGGTGAAAGCCGGGGGCCCCATCGAAGCCACCAGGTTCATTCCATATTGATTGGCGGAGAAATCCCTGTGGACCACGGAGTGAGCCACGCCTGAGAGCAGGAAATTGGGGGAATTGGGGAGGTCGTTGCGCTTGGGAAAACCCCAGCGCAGGCCTCCTCCGGAGATGGTCACGCCCTGGAAGCTGACCCCGCGGATGAAACCGTCCATCCGGAAAGGCAGTCCGATCTCGGCCTGCACCCAGGGCACTCCGAAACCCTTGACCCCCGCCCCGCGCAGGACCTCGTCGCCGCGGCTCGGGCTGAACTGGTAGCCCCCGCGCACCCCGATGTCGAAGCCCGAGAATCCCAGCGTCCGCCCGCTATGGAAGGCCGCGGCCCCGAGCAGCCCTCCCAGGTCGCGCGTGAAGGGTTTGAGCGAACCCCGATCCACGTAGTCGCGGAACCCGCCGAATTGACCGCCGGCCCAAGCCCGGGAAGGAAGGACGAGGGCGAGCGCGAAGAAAAGAGCCGATCGGGTTCTTGCGGACGGCATGAGTGTTATTTTAATGGGAAATCAGCTCGTGCGCAAGGCGCAATCCTTGGAGCGTGAGATCCGGGGCCGGGATGTTCCTGGGCAGATGCGGGGAAAAGGCCCCCCCCCAGCCTCCGGTGACGATGATCCGCGCGCGCGCGGAGGGAAGTTCCTTGAGCGTCCCGCGCAAAACCTCGCGCACCATCCCGAGGTAGCCCTGGAAAAGGCCCACCCGGATGCACTCGGCGGTATCCTTGCCGATGTACGCCCCGGCGGGCCGCACCCCGACCTCGGGAAGCTTCGAGGTCCCCCACGCGAGGGCCCGGGCGGCCAGCGCCGGCCCGATGAGGATGGAGCCGCCCAGGTACTCCCCTCCCCGGCCCACGCAGTCGAAGGTGGTCGCCGTGCCGAAATCGAGCACGAGCGCCGGGGACCCGTAGAGCCGGTGCGCGGCGAGGGCGTTGAGCACGCGGTCGACCCCCACCTCCTCGGGCGTGCGCACCCGCAGGCGTATGCCCAGCGCGGAGCGGGGGGTCACGACGACGGGAGCGACTCCCAAGCGCCGGCGCGCCATGGCCGCGAACACGGCGTCGAGCTCGGGCACGACGCTGCCGAACACGAAGGCTCCGACCTCGGCGCGGGGGAGCTCCTCCCGCAGGAGGGCGCGCACCGCCTTGCCGTATCCTTCGGTCCCGCGCCCGCGGTCGGTGGGAAGGCTCCATCGGCGCAGGAGCCTGGGACCGCGGAAAGCCCCCAGGGTGATGGCGGTGTTTCCGATGTCCGCGGCGAGCAGGACCCGCTCCTTGCGCGCAAGGAGGAGCGGGTCCCGTTCTCTTTCAGTGCGGGGCCGTTGATCCGTAGATCTTTTTCCCAGGAGCGCCTTACTTCAAGGCCGCGCTCAGTTCCTTGACCGCGTACGCGGACTTCTGCAGGGCCGCGCGCTCATCGACCGTGAGGTTGAGCTGGAGGATGGACTCGATGCCCTTGGACCCGAGCTTGCAAGGGACGCCGACGAACACCCCGTCGACGCCGTATTCCCCCTGCAGGTAGGCGGCGCAGGGCAGGACCTTCTTCTTGTCCTTGAGGATGGATTCGACCATCTCGGCGGTGGAGGCCGAGGGGGCGTAATAGGCGGACCCCTTCACCAGGAGCTTGACGATCTCGGCGCCCCCCTCGCGCGTGCGCTGGTTGATGGCCTCG